>CASFZT010000175.1 GCA_949299215.1 uncultured Ruminococcus sp. | reverse complement strand
TCGCTCCTCAGCGTTGCCTTGTTTGGCTGCAATTATATTATCGTCAAAACTTTAAGAAAAAATGCATTTACACAGTTTAAAATTCATACCCAAATTTTTGCCGCAAGCTTCTTTCCGTTATGACATACAAAGAAATCACCCTCGGCGTTGTATTCCATATTTTCAACTCTGCCGTATTTAAGCTTGTAACCTTTCTTTTTCAGCATCTCATAGCTTGAAGACTTAATGTATGAATTCAGTTCGTTTGATTTCAGATAAAGATAGTTTTCCTCGCTTTCATATCCTGCGTCTGCAACGATATTTTCAAGTACGAAAAGTTCAAGTTCCTTCAGCTTTTCAAGGAATTGAATAAGCGTATTTACATCGCTTCTTTCACTTGATATATCCAGACCTATTATGTATTCTCCCTCAATGCCTGCCTGTATGTTGTAACCGAGTTTTAACTGACCGTTTTTCATATGATCTTCCTTCATTCTCATAAAGGCGGCATCTGTATCTGTCTTTGAAAAGCTGTTCCTGCCGTCGAAAAGTGAGTTGTAGTATTCATATTTTGAGAGCTTTTCACGATATTCCATAAGCTTTTCAAGACTTCTCTGAATTGGAGTTTTATGCTTGCCCCCTCCTCTTACAAATTCAATATTCAGATCCTTCATAAGCTTTTCAAGCGTGGCTGTCATAACATCAAGCTCTGTGTTTTCGGGGAAGACTATCTTTTCATTTTCTTTCAGTTCTGCAAGTATCTCAGGAAGCTTTGCACGAAGCTTTACTTCATTTTTTGTTACTGCGTTTTTCCATACAAAAGTGTATCTGTTGGCGTTAGCTTCGATCTTTGTTCCGTCAATGAATATATTCTTTCCGCTTATCTCTCCCTTTTCAAGCAGCTTTTCTACGATCTTGTAAAATACTGCTTCAATGGTTTCGGGCATATTCTTACGAAAACGGGCAATCGTGCTGTGATCGGGAGCTGTATAATTTTCCAGCAGATACATAAAATTTATGTCTCGCCGGCAATAGGTTTCTATTTTTCGTGATGAATATGTTCCGCACATATATCCGTATATCAGAACCTTGATCATTATGTCTTCAAAAAGCACCAAAACGGTCTTCTTTTTTTCCGTTTTGGTGCTTATTTTTTTCTGGGGTATGCAACAGCCCCATTCATTATAAAATATCGCCGTGCTTTTCCTTTATATGCTGCTTTAACTTCTCAAACGACTCCTCGCTTATGCCGTGCTCAAGCTTGCAGGCGTCCTCAAGTGCCGTTTTTTCACTTACGCCAAGATCCATAAGCCACTTTGAGATCACCGTATGCCTTTCATATATACGTTCTGCAACTATCCTGCCTTCTTCCGTGAGCGTGATGTATCCGTCCGGCGCTACATCAATAAATCCGCCGTTTTTCAATATCCCGACTGCCCTGCTTACGCTCGGCTTGGAAAAATTCATCTCTGCGGCAATATCCACCGACCTTACGGACATTCCCCTGTTCTGAAGCATAAGTATTGTTTCAAGATAATTCTCACCCGATTCGTAAAGCCCGAACATAACACAAAGCCTCCTTGCCTTCCGATTTTCATATATTATATCATAAATATCCGATTTTAGCAAGTACCGCATCCACTTGTATTCTAAACACCATATTTTTGTCACATTGTACAAACCTTTTTTATATCTGAGGTTATATACTGTGTATGATTTGTGCAATATATTTAAAAAATTGTCCGTATTGCTTTTTAATCAGTTATATACAGGCTTTCTTAATGCTATGTCTTACAAAAATATGTTTACAAAATGCAATTTATAGTGTAAAATAAATATAGGCAATACTGCACAGAGCTTGTGCGAAAGATGCAAGCAAATTTTGTGCAAAGCCGTCAAGCGGGCTTTGTGCGGTATTGCCTATAGTATTTTTAAATTTTTTCAAAGGAGTGTTCCGATGTTTTCAGATATAGATAAAAAATATGCCTATACCGGAAATGACCTCGGCGCTGTATATTCAAAAAACAAAACTGTTTTCAAGGTATGGGCGCCGCTTGCGGAGAATGTTACCGTAAGGCTTTACCGTACCTGTACGGATGAAAAGCCGTACCGCAATCTCCCAATGACAAAGAGCAAAAAAGGCGTATGGAAAAAAGAGGCGTTCGGCAATCTTAACGGCGTCTATTACACGTATCTTGTAACCAACGATGGCGTTGAGCAGGAAACAATAGATATATACGCAAGATCGGCAGGCGTAAACGGCGCAATGGGCATGGTAATAGACCTCCCGTCCTGCAATCCCGCAGGCTGGGAAAAGCAGGATTACGTAAAGCTGGAGCATTATACCGACGCAGTAATATATGAGCTGCATATCCGTGACTTTTCTATCGACCCGAGCGGCAATTTCTGCTACAAAGGACGTTTTCTGGCGTTTATAGAATGGGGACTTGTAAATGCCGCAGGCGATCCTGTAGGACTGGATCATTTAAAAGAGCTTGGCGTCACTCATGTACATCTTATGCCTGCTTTTGACTATGCTACCGTTGACGAGAGCAATCTTCGCAAGCCGCAGTTCAACTGGGGCTACGATCCGCAGAACTACAATGTTCCCGAGGGGTCGTATTCCACAAATCCATATGACGGAAAGACACGTATTGCCGAATTCAAGCGCATGGTATATGCACTTCATAAGGCAGGTATCGGCATTATAATGGACGTTGTATACAACCACACCTATGCAACTGCAGACTCCTGCTTTACAAAGACATTCCCAAAGTATTATTACAGACAATGGGATAACAACGAAAATCTTTACTCTAACGGTTCGGGCTGCGGAAATGAAATTGCGACCGAACGTACAATGGTGAGAAAATATATCATAGACAGCCTTGTATACTGGGCAACGGAATATAAAATAGACGGCTTTCGCTTTGACCTTATGGGTCTTTATGACAAGGACACCATAAACGAGGCTTACGAAAAGCTGCACGAAATAAACCCGAACGTCATTCTTTACGGTGAGGGATGGACGGGCGGAGATACCCCCCTGCCGTGGGAAAGCAGATGTATGAAGCTCAATGCACGAAACACACCAAACGTTGCATTTTTCAGCGATGATTTCCGTGACACCGTAAAGGGAAATAACTTTGAAAACAAAGAACGCGGATATGTAAACGGCGCTTCCGCAAACGACGAATATGTAAAAGAGATAATGTCCGGAAGAATACCGCATCCGCAGCTTCCTAATCTAAAAAAATATTCCTGGACAGACTCCCCCGCACAGACGGTGAATTATGTCGAAGCGCATGATAATCTCACACTCTGGGACAAGCTTTACTATACAAATCCCACCGACAGCATAGAAAAGAGAATACGCATGGACAAGCTTGCCGCAGCTATGGTATATCTTTCACAGGGCATACCGTTTATACAGGCAGGTCAGGAATTTTTGCGTTCAAAGCCTTTCCCGGGCGGTATGGCGTTCGATCACAACAGCTATAAATCCCCCGACGCCATCAACAGCCTAAAATGGGACAGAAAATCTGAATATAAGAGCGTCTTTGAATATTACAAGGGACTTATCGCATTAAGAAAAGCACACACCGCATTCAGAATGTACACAAATGAGCAGGTTGCTGAAAATCTCTGCTACCTTGACAATCTGCCGCTGAATGTAGTCGGCTTCCTGCTTCGCAATGATAATATATTTGAAGAAACGATCGTATTCATAAATCCGAACGACTACCCCGTAAAGCTCCACGCATTCGGCGAATACGGCGTTTATGCAGATGACAGCTATGCAGGAACCGAACCGATAAGAACAGTGTGCGGAGATTACGAGGCTGCTCCCATAAGTGCTATCGTGCTCGGCAGACTCAAGCAGGAAGGAAATACGGATATATCCGCCGAAAATATTTACACTGAAGCCGCACTACACACTAAAGTATAACTTAGGCAAGATGTCCCCCACCTCTAAGGCGGGGGA
>CASFZT010000174.1 GCA_949299215.1 uncultured Ruminococcus sp. | reverse complement strand
TTCACTTAAACCGTGATTTCTGTTTGCCATAATAGTTTACCTCCACTTTTATTTGTGGTTATTATTGGCATTTACACGGTTCGTTATTCAGCCTCAAAAATTTCTCAGAAACGTATGGGTGTTTCGCTTTTTAAGCTGAAATCTGCTTAGCATTCGGAATATTGATATGCTGTTTTTAGGCTCTGTTTTTGGCAGGGATTGGGTTTTTATGCTCTTTGGGGGAATTTGAGGAGGCTTTAATTACTATTTATGGACTTTTGCAGGCTTCATAATGAAAAAGGGCTGCTGCAGCGTTCGCTGCAACAGCCCCTTGTTTTACATATTCTCAACAGCCGTTATTCCGAGAATGTCCAGATGCTTTACAATTACTTTTCTCGTAAGCTTTGCAAGCGCAAGCCAGCTTGCTTTCTTTGCCTCGTCCTGTTCGTCCATGATGTGGTTTTCATGATAGAACCTTGAGAAAGATACCGCAAGCTGATATGCGTTTTCGCACACATAATTTGGCGCTTTCTCATCCATGGCATAATTGAAAGTGTCACCCGTCATAACAAGCTTTAGCATAAGCTCACGTTCCGCATTAGTATATATTCCCGTAAATTCCGACCTGCTCTCCCCTGCTTTCTTCATTATGGAGTTTATTCTCGATACGGTGTAGAGCAGATATATTCCCGTCTTGCCCTCCGCAGAAAGGAATTTATCCAGATCAAATATATAGTCCTTGGCACGATGATTTATAAGGTCTCCGAATTTCAGCGCAGCCATGCCAAGCTTTGCGGCATAATCCTCTTTATCCTCATCACTTACAAACGCCGAGTTTTCCAGTCTGTCAAGCGATGTTTCCGTTACCGTATCTATAAGGTCAGAAAGTCGCATAACTCCGCCGTCACGTGTTTTGTACGGCTTACCGTCCTTACCGTTCATCGTGCCGAATCCCAAAAATTCAAGCTCCGTTTCGGCAGGCACAAGCTCCGCACGTCTTGCACAGCGGAACACCTGTGTAAAATGAAGCTCCTGTCTTTTATCCACAACATACCATATCTTATCCGGCTTAAAATCCTTCTCACGCTGGATTATTGTAGCAAGGTCGGTAGTTGCATATATACTTGAATTGTCAGATTTTCTCACGATAACAGGCGGCATGGGCGCTTTGTCGCTTTCAAGGGCAACGTCTACAACAAGTGCGCCGTTACTTTCATAGGAAAGCTTTTTATCCTCCAGTATCTTCATAAGCTCAGGGATATATTTATCCGCATCGCTTTCGCCGTACCAGTAATCAAAATCAACGTCAAGCTTTGAATAGTTATCCTTTAAGTCCATAACGGAGACACGGAGTATTTCTTTCCACAGGGCAATATATCCGACCCTGCCGTTTTGCAGCTCAAATGTAGCCGTGTGCGCCTTTTCCTTAAATTCTTCATTTTCCTTGCTTTTTGCGCTTGCAAAGGGGTATACCTCACACAGCAATTCTGCGGAAAGAGGGACTATCTTATCCTTATCCGCATCAAAATCTTCGGCAAAGCATTTCCAATCCGGATAGCGCTCATTCAGCTCCGCAATTACAAGACCTATCTGCAAGCCCCAGTCGCCAAGGTGAACATCTCCGTAAACGGTATTTCCGCACGCTCTTGCAAGTCGCTTTAAGGACTCACCTATTATTGCAGAACGCAAATGTCCGATATGAAGCGGCTTTGCAACATTAGGTCCGCCGTAGTCTATGATAATCGTCTGCGGCTTTTCTGCTTGCGGTATTCCGCAGAATTCGTCAGCTTCTATATTCTTTATCACGGAAATCATATACTCGTCGCTTAATGTAAGATTGAGAAAACCCGGCTTTACAACCTCTGCCTTTTCAAATATACCATCTTCTCTTAAAACGGCAGCAACATCCTCAGCGATCATAAACGGAGCTTTCTTGTAAAGCTTTGCGCCCGAAAATGCGCCGTTACACTGAAACTGGCACAGATCAAGCCTGTCCGATGCGGTAACTGCACCAAGCGCTCTGTCATATCCGCTTTTTTCAAAAGCGTCCGAAACGATTTCCGTAAGTATTTTTGTTATAGCCTGCATTTTATATATCCATCCTTTTTTATATCATAATAAGACTTTACCATAAAATCCGCAATAAGTCAATCGTTGTTCTCCCAAATCTCCGAAATAATTCCCAACATATATTTTTTCTGTTCTTCCGACATGGGGACGTTATTCCTTTTTTCGTAAAATTCGTCAAATATCTCAACAGGTGATTTTCTGTCAGTATCTGCCGTCACCGTTGCTTCCACTGCCTTCGTGCGCCTGTTTTCATAATCAAGCTTCATTATATTCGGGTATATTGTTCTCAGTCTTGCATATGCTTCAGGTATCTCATTTTCATCGGTAAGTGTGACGTGAAGATAGTCCATGCGGTTTTTCTCGTTATATGCACTTTGTGCCGTCACTTCCATATAGCTGCCTTTTATCTCACGCATATCATGCAGCGGAACAAGCGGCAATGTACGTATAGTGACGCTTCCCTTTTCCGCAAATTCAACTACGGTAACTGACTTTTCGTAATTTGACTCCGAAAAGGAATATTTAAGCGGCGCACCGCAATATCTTACCTCGGCACGCCCGACACTCTGCGGCTTATGTATATGTCCGAGTGCAACATAGTCAAAATCATCAAAAATATGTCCGTCTATATTATCAAGAGTGCCTATCGGTGCTTTCTCAGAATCACTTCTTTCCGCACCTGTAACATACTGATGCACGATTATTACATTTCTCTCATCGGTATCTATATCCATAGCCCCGACAGTCTTTCTGACAGCGTCGTCATAGCTTTCAATCTCATCATCAGGGAAAAATTCTCTGACATTGGCAGGCCTTACAAACGGGAGCATATAAAAATTTATCTTACCGTATTCATCCTCAAGCTTTACGGGCTTGCAGCTACCGTTATATACCTGTGAAAAATACACTCCGCTGTTATACATAAGTCTTGCACCGAATGAAAGTCTTTCTGTGGAGTCGTGGTTTCCGCTTATTGCAAGGACAGTGATATTTTTCTCCGCAAGCGATACAAGAAAGCTATCCAAAAGAGATACGGCTTCTGTCGGCGGTACAGGCTTGTCGTAAATATCCCCTGCAATAATTACTGCGCCGGGTCTTTCGTCACCTCGAAGTATCCTTCACCGCAGAGCCGCACGCGGCGCTCCTTGCCGCTGAAACGGGTGGGGTAGACCAGTTTTGAGTTGGAGTTGAGCCATACGCGTGTATTGTCCGGAAGAGTCACGGCGCTTATCATGCCGGTCGTCGAGCGGATTTCGACCATGCTGTTGCTCTTCTCGATGTTCTGCGATACGAGGTAGAAGGTAAGGGCGACGAAGGGGAGCAGTACGGCGGCCACACGTTCGAGGCGGCGCATCGTACGGCGCCACTGTTCGATGCGGATGCGTCGGCGCACCTTGCGCAGTGCCTCGGAAGGGTCTACCTCGCGGTGCATGCGTTCGGCTTCCGAGGCGAGTACCATATAATATATGTGTTCGGCCGTTTTTCGGTTCTCATCGTTCTCGGCCATCCACGATGATACCTTTTCGGCTTCGGAGGGCGAGAGCTCTTCGTTGAAATAACGGACGAGCAGGGATTCGATTTCGGATACTTCCATGAGTTCGGGTTTTGTTATAAAGACTATTCAGCGAGGAAAGTTCCTAAACGAAATGGCGATTTTTTTAGTTGTTTTGCAAATTTTTTTATATCGGCCGTCAGTTTCTCTCATTTTTGGAACTTTTTCAGTCTCGAACCGTACTGTCTGAATGGTTGAGCCGCTTTCGGAGTGTATTCGGGCTGGCGGGTATCCGGTCGGAGGAAAGGCGACTTCCGTCCGGAAGAGGTCGGCTTTCATGGCGAAGGTTGTTCTTCGGCGGGCGTTTTTGTGTCGATGTCTCTGTTTTTACTCCCTTTTTTCTGCTTTTTGGAAGCTTGGTGGCCTCCGTTTTGGAGATATCAGGGGACAAATTGGAC
>CASFZT010000173.1 GCA_949299215.1 uncultured Ruminococcus sp. | reverse complement strand
CATGAATTTTTCAGCGAATCAAGAATATCGGGGATAGCCTTTGATTTAGCTTCAAGAAAGTGTATCGGCTCGTTTATGTCCTCAAGATAATGTGCGTCCGAGTCGGAAATTATGCTGCATTTGTTGAGATACGTGTGTTGACCGATAAGATTGTCAAGCAGACCGATATGCTTGACCTCCGCACAGGTAAATTTGCTGTTGTCCGGAATAAATCCAAGGTTTGACAGAAGGCTTGTCGTGCTTTTGTCTATGTGCGCAGGTATCATAAGACCGCCGTATTCCGAAATGAGATCATATGCCTCATCAAAGCTTACGGAGGTCGCATTTATGAGAAGCAGTTCCTCGGAGGCAAGGATATTGTCATTTTCATCAACGAAATGCTGGCAGCCGAAAATATTCTCGTCATTTTTTACGGGGAGTATTTTGCTGTGGATAAGCTCGCTGAATGCAAGTGCATTCTTCAGTTCGGGAAACAGACATAGTATATGCGCTTCCTCTTCGGTGGTAAGTTCCATGGCTGGGATAGCAATAACACCGTATTCCTCCGCAAGCTTCATTACGGCAGGACAGTTTTCACAGGAGTTGTGGTCGGCAACGGCAATAACATCAAGCCCTTTGAGCGCAGACATACCGATAATATTGGACGGCAGCATATCATTGTCGCCGCACGGCGAAAGACAGGAGTGTATATGTAAATCATAGCTGAGTTTTTCCATTGATACCCCTTCTTTCGTGTGGTGCTTTTATTCGTTTAAAAGCTTGTGAATGATAAGACCTGCGTCAAATACGGGCAGTTCCGTGCGAAGTATGGTTACGTTTTGTGAACGTGCCTTTTCAAGAGCAGCTTCGTCAAGAGATACGTTTTCGGCAAGAAGAATGCAGGCTCCGTCTGTGAGAACTGCAACGGCAATGGTATTTACGTTTCCCATAACGGTTATCCAAACGGAATCGGCAGGATTTCTCGACATTGCAAAAGAGAGCAGGTCACAGCAGAAAACCTTTGATACAGTGCGTTCTGTCGTATCGTCACCCATGTTTACAACTTCAAATTTTGATTTATTGATAAGCTCAGCCAGTGTCATAGCCATACTCCTTTAATTTTTGGTATTTTGATTCGGATGATTAAGACTGTCAAGCAGATTGAACTGCTCTGTGAGCTGATGAATATATCCTCTTAAGAGGTGAACACAGTCACGTTCGTGAGCACGTCCGCTTACAATATCCTCGGCAAGTGCATGACAGGTAGGCGCACCGCATGAGCCGCAGTCAAGACCGGGGAATTTTTCGCATAACTCTTCAATCTTAGCCATAGCGGCAATACTTTCTTTTATGCTCCCGCCTATTTTGAATACGGGCTGGTATTCAATCTCGTGTTTGAAAAGCAGATCGTCTGCGTTTTCGCTGTCAAGATGCGTCCTTGCAACGGGCATATATTTTCTGAGACGGTCAAGCTTTGCTTTGGCAACATACGGATTTTCAACGGTAAGAGTGCCGCCGACGCATCCTCCGCTGCAAGCGTTAAGTTCAATAAAATCCAGATCTGCAAATTTTTGATCTTCGAGATCCTCAAGAACCTTTATAACATTTTCTATACCGTCTGCGGCAAGATAGCTGTCGGTGAGAAGACCGCCTGCTTCGCCGCCGCTTCGTCCCCAGCTTATGCCGATCTTTCCGGATAAAACAATGTCCTCGTCAATGTTTGCAACCTGTTTCATATGACTTAAAAGTATAGGGTAGACTTCTTTTATCGCAATAACAGCGTTTATTTGAGAGGATTCAAAGCCAAGAGGCGATTTTACGGCAGTCATTTTGGCAGGACACGGAGAAATAAAGATTATGCCTATTTTTTCACGCGGAAGTCCCGTTTTTTCCACAGCAAGCTTTACGGCTTTTTCCGCAGCTGCATCAATAGGTGCCGCCAGCGGAAGAATATGCTCTATGAGATTAGGAAAGCGAACGCTTATAAGTCGCACGACGGAAGGACAGGCAGAGGAAATAAAAGGCCGCTTGTCCATGTGTTCGTGTATGTATTTTCTTGACGCTTCGCTTATTGTTTCGGCGGCGGCTGCGACCTCATATACGTCATTGAATCCCATATGCTTTAATGCACGTAGAATGATGTTTACATCATCAATATTGTTGAACTGTGCATAAAGGGAAGGTGCAGGCAAAGCAACGGTGTATTCGTAATGGTTTATAACATCAATAGGGTCGTATGAAGCAAGCTTTGCATGATGGGGACATATTCTTATACATTCACCGCAGTCTATGCAGAATTCTTTGATTATCTGAGCCTTGCCGTTTCTTACTCGTATAGCTTGTGTAGGACATCGCTTGATGCAGTTTATGCAGCCCATGCATTTGTCCTTGTCAAGCTTTACCGAATTAAAGAACGTCACAATAAAAAACTCCCCTCGGTTAAATATTTACCTTCATTGTTACGGTAGTACCTTTTCCTATAACTGTTTGGATATCCATGTGATCGGAATATTTTTTCATGTTAGGCAAGCCCATACCTGCTCCGAAGCCGAGCGAACGAATGTTGTCTGGGGCAGTAGACCAGCCTTCCTGCATGGCACGGTCTATGTCTGCGATGCCGGGACCGTTGTCGGCTAAGACCATAGTGATGCAGTTCTCCGAAATTTCTACAGTGATTATTCCGCCATTTGCATGGATGACCATATTTATTTCTCCCTCATACATGGCAATGGCAACCTTTCTTACGGCTTCGGGGGGGATGCCCATTTTTTTGAGTTTGCTTTTAACATCGCTGGAGGCTTCGCCTGCGCGTGTGAAATCGTTAGGCGAAACGTTGTAGCGAAGAATTATTTTATCATCCAAACTGCTTACCTCCTCTTAAACCGTTGGCGTAGAGGATACCGCAGGCTTCAAACATAAGCATATCGGTTGAAAGGAGAACTATTTCTCTGTTGCTTGCAAGCTGTATCATGGATTCGTCGGGAGTTTTTCCCCTTACAAAAACGATACATACAATGTCCATCATTTCGGCAGTCCTTACAGCCTGTGGATTGCAAAGTCCCGTAAGAAGCACGGATTGATCCTTTACATATGCGAGTACATCGCTCATCATGTCCGAGCCGCAGGCGGTATGAACTTCATTGTTGATATAATCCTCTCCGCAAAGAACCTTTGCGCTGAGAAGATCCTTAATATTTTTTACAGTCACGGATAAAACCTCCCGATAAAGATATATATAATACATTAATATCGCAATAATTATTAATTATTATATCACAGAATATAAAATTAAGATATTGGTAATTTCCTATAATTTTTATGTATAATATCTATAAATATTGCCGATGTTTGACCGAATACTTTTGTGATTTGGTAATTAAAAATTATTAATATATACCAAAACGGTGCGAATTTGTAAAAAATGCACAATAAAAAGTGGTTTTGTCTGTAAGAAATATTTGTAGAAATTTAGATAAGTATATGATATAATAAATGTGTTATGGCGGTTTGTATATGTGTATTTTTTACATATTAAATTTGGCATACCGCCACAGAGCTTGTGAGGAGGTTCAATAATAATGGGTTCAACAATATCAACAGTACCTTTTACAGGTACACCCGAGCAGGAAAAAGAGCTGCTTAAAGTGATTGAGGAACGTAAAAATTCCAAGGGCTGCCTTATGCCGATTATGCAGAAGGCACAGGATATTTATGGTTATCTTCCGATTGAGGTGCAGACCATAATCGCAAAGGAAACAGGTATTCCTCTTGAAAAGATTTACGGAGTAGCTACATTCTATGCTCAGTTTGCGCTTAACCCGAAGGGCAAGTACAAGATATCTGTATGTCTTGGAACAGCGTGCTATGTAAAGGGTTCCGGCGACATTTACAATAAGCTTCAGGAAGTGCTGGGAATAGATGGCGGCGGATGTACATCCGATGGAAAATTCTCGTTGGAAGCTTGCCGCTGTATAGGTGCGTGCGGACTTGCACCGGTACTTACGGTAAATGAAGATGTATACGGAAGACTTGTACCGGACGATGTAGAAAGC
>CASFZT010000172.1 GCA_949299215.1 uncultured Ruminococcus sp. | reverse complement strand
CATATTCGGGATATCAAGTATGCCCGTATAAAAGCAGGAACGGATGGTGTTTGCGCCTGTATCACCGAATTTATCGGCGTCCGGTGCAAAACCAATGCCTGCACTGTCAAGTACGATAAGAAATACTCTTTTCATAGCGATATATCCTTATATTTAGCTTATCCCAATGGAATCAAGCGCCTTTTTATAGTCAGAAGATACCCTTGAAACATCGACATAATAGTCGGAAAGGCTTTTGCCGGGATAAAGAATGTGAAATGTTATGGTAAGTGCATGTTCATCAATTGACCAGAGGAATAATTGAGTGCTGAATTTATTATTGCTCTTTTTAAGAGCGGAATTAAATATCTCATAGGCAAAATTACCGCTGCTTTCAGATAACCTTTGATTAAACTCATCATATGCCGCCTTTGTTTCAAACTGAATGGCTGCCGACATCTTTTTGCTGTTTGCAGCCTTTGATATCACCGATACGGAAAGCGTCTTTGCCTCGTTTAAATCGGCAGCAACTCTGTTTGCGACTTCATAATATCCGATAGACGAGTCGGCGGCTTTCGGTGATTTAAAGTAAGTGACAGTTTCCTTATGATGAGCGCTCATCTCTTCATCCGACAGCATGAAATATCCGTAGGTGCGGTTTTCCTTGTAGTTTGATTCGGGGTCGTCCCAGGTAACGTCTACATTATACCACTTTTTGTTATAGCGTACTTTGTTCCACATATGGAGCGTGCCGTCCGTTTCGCCTATAACGTTTACTGTTTTTATACCCGCTTTTGCACACAAATATGCAAAAGCCTGTGAATATCCGTCACATTTTGCTCTTCTTTTCACAAGCGCACCATAGGCAAGGTCGGAATACGATTTTTCCTTGTCGTATACCGTGTATTTTGTAATATAGTCATGTATCATGCATATTTTTGTGTATATCTTGGTATCCTCGTCAAAGGCGGATATAAGCTTATCAGCCTTTTTTTCCATAGCCGATTTTATTTTATCGGCGTTTGCCTTTGAATAGCGGTATTGGAACTTTATCTCCGTGCGGCGTGAATACATCATTGCACTGCAATCGCTCAGATTGAACGCCTGTATATCCTGATAATAGAGCAGGTCAACAAGCTTTTTGAGAGTTTCTTCCGATATTCGGCTGTCTATCTTTACAGAGCTTTTCTGTGCAATTATAGCTTCCTGCATTGCGGAGTAATATTCCTGTTCCTCTTCGGAAAGCAGGGAGTAATAATACGGCATATATACCTTATCGGCATATGCGGTCAGAGCAAGACCGTCCGTTATGGGTAAGCATATAAATGATACAGCAATTATAAAGGACATCACAAACGAAATAATTCTGTTAAAACGATACATATATACTCCTTTCATACATACGCACTGTCTTCAATAAGGGACTTGCCCCGTCATTATATATCAGAAAAGTCCGGAAATGCAGCCGTCGTTGTCGCAGTCAATACGCAGAGCCGCAGGTGATTTCGGAAGTCCCGGCATTATCATGATATCACCGGTATATACAACAACAAATCCTGCGCCTGCCGAAAGCTTGACGTCACGTACCGTAATACGGAAGTTTTCGGGTTTTCCGAGCTTTGTCGGGTCGTCGGAAAGAGAATACTGCGTCTTTGCAACACATACGGGAGTTTCTGCAAAGCCAAGCGCTTCTATTTCCTTTATAGCCTTTTCTGCGGCAGCAGTGTAGTTTACACCGTCCGCACGGTAAATTTCCGTCGAAATCTTGTTTATTTTATCCTTGATGGGCAGCTTTTCGTCATAAAGACACCTGAAGTTGCCCTCGTCCTTTGCAATAACATCGCATACTTTCTGCGCAAGCTCCCTGCCGCCTTCGCCTCCCTTTGCAAATATTTCCGTAAGGGAAACTTCAACGCCCATGTTTTTGCAAAAATTTTCTATGACCGCAATTTCTGCTTCCGTATCCGTACCGAAGCGGTTTATCGCAACAACAACGGGAACGCCGAATTTGCGCACATTTTCGATATGCGTTTTAAGATTTACAATGCCCTTTTCCAGAGCAGCAGTGTTTTCCGCGGTAAGCTCTGATTTAGGTACGCCTCCGTTATATTTGAGTGCACGTATGGTTGCAACTATTACCGCACAGGACGGTTTAAGTCCGCCAAACCGGCATTTTATGTCGAAAAATTTTTCTGCACCGAGGTCTGCGCCGAAGCCTGCCTCGGTTATGCAGTAGTCTGCAAGCTTGAGTGCAAGCTTGGTGGCTCTCATTGAGTTGCAGCCGTGTGCGATATTTGCAAAAGGACCGCCGTGCATGATGGCAGGCGTGTTTTCAAGGGTCTGCACAAGATTGGGTTTGAGTGCGTCCTTGAGAAGTGCTGTCATAGCGCCGTCCGCACCGATATCACGTGCAAATACGGGCTTGCCGTCATATGTATATGCAACAAGAACAGAGCCCAGACGTTTTTTAAGGTCTGCAAGGTCGGAGGAAAGGCAGAGTATCGCCATAACTTCCGAAGCAACCGTGATACGGAAGCTGTCCTGACGGGGAACACCATTTACCTTGCCGCCCAGACCTACGATAACATTTCTCAAAGCACGGTCATTCATATCAAGACATCTATCAATCATAATCCTGCGCTGGTCGATGTTAAGCTCGTTTCCTTGCTGCATATGATTGTCAAGCATAGCGCAGAGAAGATTGTTTGCGGCTGTGATGGCGTGCATATCTCCTGTAAAATGAAGATTGATATCCTCCATAGGCACTACCTGTGCATAGCCGCCGCCCGCAGCGCCGCCCTTTATACCGAACACGGGTCCGAGAGACGGTTCACGCAGTGCAAGTATGGCATTCTTGCCGATTTTAGCCATAGCTTCCGCAAGTCCGACGGAAACGGTAGTTTTTCCCTCGCCTGCGGGAGTGGGATTTATCGCTGTAACAAGGATAAGCTTGCCGTCGGGATTAGCTGCGGTTTTCCTGAAAAGGCTTTCCGAAAGCTTTGCCTTATAGTGACCGTAAGGCTCGATATCATCTCCGCGTATGCCAAGATTTTCGGCAATTTCCGTAATTTTCAGCATTTTCGCCTGCTGAGCAATCTCAATATCAGATAACATAAAAACATCCCCTAAATAAATATATAAGTGCAAATATACAATTTCATTATATCATATAACCGCACGGATTTCCAGTATATTTTAATTTTTTTAAAACAAGAAATATACACCTTTTTATGACAAAATATGCAAGAAAAATGCAGTTCCAAAATGTATAAAATTTCTGCCGTATATATCAAAGGCACGCAAAAATTAAGTAAAATCGTGTTTTTTTAATGAATAAGAAAATGAATAATACCTTCTGTAAACTTGTTTTCCACCGTTATCAAAATTACTAAACCGTTTAAATACCTCATTTTTTCACATATTCCACCGAGTTTTCCACATTATTTACAGTGTTTTTAGCGTATTTCCTCACGTTTTCCACCGAGTTTTCCACATATGTATTAAGTTTTTTAATACAATTTGTATAACCGCTTGTGAAAACGCCCATAATATTTTCGGTTTTAAAAACATCTATTTTTAAAAAAAATTTACTGCAAACCTGCATATAAAGGAGAAAATATCATGATAAAGGGAGTAAATCACAGAATAGTTGAGATAACCGGAATGAACAGCGACTATTTTGAGAAGGCGGTATTATATGTGCGCCCCGGAAAAAGCGAAACAGACAGCATAAAAATTGATTCGGAAGCTCGTTCCGAGCTGGAGCGCCTTGTGCCGGACAGCGGATATAAAAGAAAAAGCGTGATATTTACGGCTGCACTCATAAAGCTTATCTGTGCTTCCGCCATGATGTTCTCTGCCGCACTGATTTTTTATATTATCGTGTATATGATGTAGGCACGTACAATACACGCATAGGTATGAAATTTGCGCTGAGTTTGTAGCAAGTATGCAAAAAAGGCGGTATGACCTGAATCATATCGCCGAGCGTGTCGAAAAAGTAAATCTGCAACACGCTTTCTTACGATACACACAAACCCTCACAGCCTTTTATCCAATATTTTTTAAATATTGGCGAGGTTTCCAAAG
>CASFZT010000171.1 GCA_949299215.1 uncultured Ruminococcus sp. | reverse complement strand
GGTATCCTTGTTGATACCAAAGCCGTCCATAATGATAAGAGCCAGTGGTTTCTTTCCCATAAAAAATCCTCCGATTTTAAATATTCAGAAATTTCGGTATGAACCAAAATCCGACGTAGTAGCTTACTGTGCGGTCGAACGGGTGATAGTCTTCCCAGACTTTGTAGCCAAGACCGTAGTAATCTACACTTCCGTTATCGTATTGAATGACAGGTATACAAAAAAGGGGAGGAAGGTTATATCTTTTGGCACGGATAAGGTCTGTCGCAAAAAATCCGGCAGCCGTGATCACCACAGTCAGCAGAAGCGCAGTAAGTATGGTTTTTCCACGCTTTTTTTCTGTGCTTTTCATAAAACCTACACTCCCGTTTTTATTATCAGCCGTTTACGGCAGCCTGTACGATGGTGTTGAAATCAGCAGCTTTGAGAGATGCACCGCCGATAAGGCCACCGTCAACGTTGGACTTGGAAAGAAGCTCTGCGGCATTTCCTGCGTGCATAGAACCGCCGTACTGGATAGTAACTGCATCTGCGGTAGCAACGTCATAAATCTTAGCAAGTGTAGCACGGATAAATGCGCAAACCTCTTCTGCCTGATCTGCGGTTGCTGTCTTGCCTGTGCCGATAGCCCATACAGGCTCATATGCGATAACGACATTTTTAACATCATCTGCGGATACATCGTAAAGATCGAGCTTGATCTGACGAGCGATAACTTCTTCCGTGATGTTGCATTCTCTTTCCCAGAGAAGCTCGCCTACACATACGATAGGCTTAAGACCAGCAGCAAGAGCAGCCTTTGTTCTCTTGTTTACGGTTTCGTCTGTTTCGCCGAAGTACTGACGTCTTTCGGAGTGACCGATAACAACATATTCAACACCGATCTCAGTGAGCATATCTGCGGAAATTTCACCTGTAAAAGCGCCGCTCTTTTCAAAGTGTACGTTTTCTGCACCGATCTTTACGTTTGTTCCTGCGGTTGCAGCAACAGCAGTTTCAAGATTTGTATATGGAACGCAGGCAATTACTTCAACGTTGCCCTCTGCATTTGCAACAAGAGGCTTGATAGCGTCAAGAAGCTCCTTAGCCTCGGGACGTGTCTTGTTCATTTTCCAGTTGCCTGCGATAATTGCTTTTCTAAGTGATTTGTTCATTGTAAATGACTCCTTTGTGTTTTTTGAATACGGAATATTATCCGAATTTGCAAATTAAAAGGGACAGGGCGAAAGAGCCATGCCCCTTTAATATATGTTTTGATTACTTTTCGGCAATTACAGCAACGCCGGGGAGAACCTTGCCCTCAAGATATTCGAGAGAAGCACCGCCGCCTGTTGAGATGTGGGACATCTTGTCGGAGAAGCCGAGCTGGATAACAGCAGCAGCAGAGTCACCGCCGCCGATGATCGTTGTAGCGTCTGTTTCTGCAAGAGCCTTAGCAACTGCAATTGTGCCCTTAGCAAGCGTAGGATTCTCAAATACGCCCATAGGTCCGTTCCAAACAACAGTCTTAGCGGACTTAACAGCTTCGCCGAAGAGCTCCATTGTCTTTGTGCCGATATCAAGACCCATCTTGTCAGCAGGGATTTTGCTAGAGTCAACAACCTCTACAGCAATCTCAGCGTCGATAGGATCGGGGAATGAAGCTGCAATTGTTGTGTCAATGGGGAGGAGAAGCTTTTTGCCGAGCTTTTCAGCCTTTTCCATCATTTCCTTGCAGTAGTCGACTTTTTCGAGGTCAACGAGAGATGTACCTACCTCATAGCCCTTAGCCTTGAGGAATGTATAAGCCATACCACCGCCGATGATGAGAGTATCGCACTTTTCGAGGAGGTTGGAGATAACGTTGAGCTTATCTGCAACCTTAGCACCGCCGAGTATAGCAACGAAAGGTCTTACAGGATCTTCAACGGCATTTCCGAGGTACTGGATCTCCTTCTGCATGAGGTAGCCTACAGCAGTTTCCTTAACAAACTTTGTAACGCCTGCTGTGGAAGCGTGAGCACGGTGAGCGGAACCGAAAGCGTCCATCACGAAAACTTCGCCGTCAACGAGGTCAGCAAGCTCTTTAGAGAGATTTTCACCGTTCTTTGTTTCATCAGCGCCGCGGAATCTTGTGTTCTGGAGAACGACAATTTCACCGTCAGCCATTGCAGCAACTGCAGCCTTTGCATTTTCGCCTACAACGGTATCGTCAGCAGCAAAAGTAACCTTTGTACCAGGGAGAAGCTCAGCGAGTCTGTCAGCAGCGGGCTTGAGGGAGAACTTGTCCTCGGGACCGTTCTTAGGCTTGCCGAGATGTGAGCAAAGAACGACCTTGCCTCCGTCAGCAATAAGCTTTTTAATTGTAGGAAGAGCAGCAGTAATTCTGTTATCGTTAGTGATCTTGCCGTCCTTGAGAGGAACGTTGAAATCAACTCTTACGAGAACCTTTTTGCCCTTTACGTTAATGTCGTCCACAGTAACTTTGTTTAATCCTGCCATTGGTATGACATCCTTTCATTAATAGATTGATAAAGATAACCGGGTGATGTTAAATTTTTAACATCACACCCTACCATATTATATTTTATACTATTTCTTTAAATTTAGCAAGAGGTTACACAAATTTTTTTCATATAAATCAAAAAAATTTACCATTATAATGACGGGGTAAGCCCCTTATTGAATTTTTACAGACAGCAAAAGTGCGGGTAATGTCTGTTTGGACAGCATTTTATTTCCAAAGAAAAAATTTAAAAACCCCTTGACAAATAAAAAAAAGAGAGTATAATTTAATACATAAAAGCTTTAAAGCTTAAAATCTTAGAAGCGCTAAAGCAAATTGGAATAAACAAGGATATTTATTATACGGAGGTTTATATTATGGTAATCGTACTTAAATCAAATTCATCTGAAAGCAGCATAAAAGACCTTATAGCAAAAGTGAAAGCAAAGGGACTTGACGTAAATGTCAGTCAGGGAAGCGAGCATACTATTATCGGTCTTATAGGCGATACGTCAATTATTCTGCCGGAGGATCTTCAGTCCATTGATATTGTGGATTCTGTAAAGCGCATATCCGAACCGTACAAGAAAGCTAACAGAAAGATGCATCCCGGGGATTCAATGATAGATGTTTCGGACAGGATAGTCGGAGAGGGCAGATTTCATGTAATTGCAGGTCCGTGCTCTGTAGAAACGGAAGAGCAAATAATTGAGGTTGCGGAAGATGTGAAGAAAAGCGGCGCAACAATGTTAAGAGGCGGCGCTTTTAAGCCGAGAACATCACCATATGCATTCCAGGGACTTCATGACGAGGGAATAAAGCTCCTGCTTGAAGCAAAGAAAGCTACGGGACTTCCGATAGTTACCGAGATTATGAATCTTAATCATATAGACCTTTTTGCCGATGTCGACCTTATCCAAGTAGGCGCAAGAAATATGCAGAATTTTGATTTGCTTAAAGAACTCGGACATTGCAAAAAGCCGATACTTCTGAAAAGAGGTCTGGCAAATACGATAGAGGAGTGGCTTATGTCTGCCGAATATATTATGGCAGGCGGCAATTCAAATGTAATTCTTTGCGAGAGAGGCATAAGAACATTTGAAACGGCTACAAGAAATACGCTCGACCTCGGCGCAGTGCCAGTAATAAAGGAAAAAACGCATCTTCCGATCATTATTGATCCGTCACACGCAACAGGCAGAAGCTCGCTTGTCGCACCGCTTGCAAAGGCTGCGGTTACGGTCGGGGCAGACGGACTTATGGTTGAGGTGCATAATGATCCGGCAAAAGCTTTGTGTGACGGAGCGCAGTCGCTTGATCCTACGCAGTTTGACGAGCTTATGCAGGATATAAAGCGCAGAGTGATTTTTGAGAATAAAGTTTTGGGATAAGATATAAAACGTCGCCCATTTCCTTTTATAGGAAATCGTGCGGTCGGCTTGTCGAAAAAGTAAATCTGCAATATGCTTTCTTACGATACACACAAACCCTCACAGCCTTTTATCCAATATTTTTTAAATATTGGTGAGGTTTCCAAAGGGCAAGGAGCCCTTTGGTCGCCGTCCGCAGACGGCGAAATTCCCCAAAATGCGTTCAAAAACGGAGCAAGGGGTGAAAAAATGCGATAGC
>CASFZT010000170.1 GCA_949299215.1 uncultured Ruminococcus sp. | reverse complement strand
TTTAGAGATTTGGCTATATAATTATTTGATAATAATAAAATTGTCATAATTAACAAAAATACACTTGGTATTGGTGAAATTTGACGAACTCCTAATTTATATTGTGAAACAGTCTGTATAATATTATCTACATTAATTAAATATATAAAAATTTTACAACAAAAATATGATGATATTATCGATATAATTCTACCTAAGTAAAAATTGTTTGTTGACAATCCCCCTGCGATAACACCTTCCGTCTGAAATATAACGCAAATACCACCGAATGATAAGAGAGATGTTATGATAGGGAGAAGGAAAATATCGTCAGATATTTTTATGATACTGCTTATTTCAAGTATGGATTTTACAATTGCTTCACAGTCGGCGTATGAAATACCGCTTATTTTTGACAGTAAGTCAGATAATGCGGAAATGATGCCGCAGCTTGATGCTATTGCCGAAATTGCGGCAAAAAATAATATTGCACCGCATATTTTTAAAATTCCGATACCTCCTGAGGCTATTGATTCCGTGAATTTTGCAAATGACAGATCAATGTTTATTTTTTTGCTTTTGCAATTTTCGGGAATGGGGTATTTCAGACCCAAAATAAACGCAGTTATGATATTTGATATAAGGATACAAGTGAAGATCATCAATCCGATTTTCACACTTGAATATATTCCGATACCTGCCGTGCCGCAGAAAAAAGCAGGACCGCCGAGATAACAGTATCCCAGCATACGTTCGGCGGTGTTTTTGTCAATTTCTTTGTTTTTATACAGTTCCTTGATAAGTGTCGCACCTATGGGATAGCCTGCAATTGAGCTTAAAAGGAAAACAGAAAAATACTGAGGCGGTATACGGAATATGTATCTTGCAATTGATCCGAACGGTCGGCTAAGCAGCTTGTATATTCCCGAGGAAATTATAAATCCCGAAAGCACCATGAATGTGTAAAGCGACGGTATGATAACGTTTATGCATACGGTTATGGCATTTATTATGCTTTCCGAAACCGCTTTTGAGTAGTATATGGCAGATGCTGCAAATATAAAAATAAATACAGATAATATCCATTTGAATATAGTTTTCATAAAATTCATCCTTTAAAATTTACTCTGATAAAAGTATATGTATATGAAGCTTTTAATATAATTGTAGTGTGAAATCTTGCCGAAAGGATATATATTTATGAGTACGGAAAGGGAAATAAAGAAAAGATATTATAATGTGGTATCACGCTTTTGCAAAGAACAGTTTTATATGAATACATATGTAAATATAACCGACAATACTCATATGGAGGTGGAAAACTGCCGCAAAATAGCGGAGTACAGCGATGTGTTTATACGCCTTTCCACATCATCCGGGATACTTGATATATGGGGACAAAATCTGAAAATATCCGATTATAATACAAATGTGCTTGTGATTGACGGAGAAATATCGTCGGTGGAATTTGAATGAGGTGGTGTAAATGAAGTTTTCCGGTATTGTAAGATTTAGAATTGTTTCCGGTGATATCACCGATGTTGTTAATAGAATAAGGAACAGCTATTTTTCCGTTTATAATTTAAAGGCTGAAAACAGTATGTCGGTTGTGGGTGAAATAAATTGGTATAATCTTAATGAGCTTAAAGAACTGGCTACGGAATGTAAAGCACAGCTTGAAATAGTGGAGAAAGGCGGTCCCGTTTTTTGGCTGTTCAGATATAAAAAGCGTGTAGGATTTGGTATAGGAGCAATTCTTGCAGCAGTCATGATATTTTATTTTTCAAATATTGTGCTTAGATTTGAAATAAGCGGAAATGAAACATTGTCGGATGAGCAGATAGTTTCAATACTCGGAGATTATGGTATTTCGGTCGGAAAATTTATTCCGTCGATAGATATTCGTGACGTGGAACGACGTGTGATAGGTGCTTTTGATAATTTTAGCTGGATAGGGATACGTGCATCGGGCTGCAGAATAATTGTCAGGGTAAGTGAGATAACAAAGGCTCCGGAAATGATTCCCGTTAATTCGCCTTGTAATATTATTTCCGCTAAAGATGCCCAGATAGTCGATATAAGAAATGTGTATATGGGAATGCTGGTGCCTATGCTTTATGATGGCGTGAAGAAAGGTGACTTGCTTATAAGCGGAACGGTTGATGGTAAGCTCGACCATGATTATTATGTTCACGCTATGGGCGAGATCATAGGCAGATATGATGAAAAAGTAACTTTTTATCAGCCGTTTTCCGATACGGTACGTAATTATGAGGAAGAGTATACGAGAAAATCACTTTATTTTTTTGGATTGAGAGTGCCTCTTTATCTTAACCGAAAATCGGATATGTTATATGATTACAGCGAGTATCTTAATTATGTGCAGATATTTGAGCTGAAAATTCCGGTGGGGATAGTTTATTCCGAGTATAAACCGTATGAGGATAACGAGGTGATCTATTCCGAGGAGCAGGTGCAGGCTATTCTGGAAGAAAAAATAGCTTTGTATGAAAAGAATTTTTATGACGGCGAGGATATAGTAATAATTTCCTGTAAAAAAGATTTTCGTAAGCTGCCGGAAGGTATAAAAGTCACTGTTACATATACACTTGAGGGAGATATAGGTATAAAACAGGATATAATGGCAAAATATTAATTTTTTTGCCTTTTATTTTACAATTAGACGTGCTATAATATATAAGTATTATTAGGGTGGTGTAGTATGTACTTTTTCGGATAAAGTCATTGCATCATGCTAAAAGGAGCAAAAATATGGCGGAATGTACTATTAATGTCGATAATATGGAACAGATGATTGCTTTGTTCGGCAATTACGATGAAAATATAAACCTTATGCAAAGACAGTATAATGTAGCTATATTGAGCAGGGGAAATGATATCCGTATAAACGGAGAGGAAGCAAATGTAGAAAATGCAAAAAATGCGATCACGGCACTTGTAGAACTTATAAAAAAAGGAGAAACTATTACGGAGCAGAATATACGATATATAAATTCAATGGTGAATGAGGGTATATCTCAGCAGGCAGTACATCTTGCAGACGGCGGAATATGCGTGACAACGGGAGGCAAGGTCGTAAAGGCGAAAACTCTCGGTCAGAAAAATTATGTAAAAGCAATTGAAAATAATACGATAGTAATGGGAGTAGGACCTGCCGGTACCGGTAAGACATATCTTGCGGTCGCTATGGCTGTAAAAGCGTTTAAGGCGCATGAGGTCAATAAGATAATACTTACAAGACCTGCCGTTGAAGCAGGAGAAAAGCTTGGATTTTTGCCGGGAGATCTGCAAAATAAGGTCGACCCGTATCTTCGTCCTTTGTATGATGCACTGTTTGATATGTTGGGTGCGGAAACATATGCCAAGCATATGGAAAGGGGAAGTATTGAGGTCGCACCGCTTGCGTATATGAGAGGACGTACACTTGACGATTCCTTCATAATTCTTGACGAAGCGCAGAATACCACAAGAGAGCAGATAAAAATGTTTTTGACGCGTCTTGGCTTTAACAGTAAGATGGTTATAACAGGAGATATCACGCAGATAGACCTGCCGGACAGTAAAAAATCGGGACTTATTGACGCAATGCATATTCTTAAAAATGTGGACGATATCTCAATAACAAGGTTTACAGAGCGTGATGTAGTACGTCATAAGCTTGTGCAGGATATAATCAAGGCATATGAAAAAGCAAATGAAAGGAA
The DNA here is from genome assembly GCA_949299215.1 of uncultured Ruminococcus sp. Classification (GTDB taxonomy): domain Bacteria; phylum Bacillota; class Clostridia; order Oscillospirales; family Ruminococcaceae; genus UMGS363. The sequence continues at coordinate 419 of CASFZT010000170.1, read as the reverse complement.
GAACTGAACGTTATGGCAAAGGTAAAGGTAATGATAAGAAATAATCAGCATACGGTAAAAATTCCTGTCGGACTTCGTCTGCTTATCAGAAGATGCTGCCAGGCGGTTCTGACAACTGAACATTTTGAAAAGGACGCAGAAGTAAGCGTATCGTTTGTTGATAATGCAGAGATACACAGACTTAACAGGATCTATCGCAATAAGGACAAGTCTACCGATGTTTTGTCTTTCCCTCTTGGTGAAAACGGAGTTTATGACATAAATAAGGAAACGGGAGCATATCTGCTCGGAGATGTTGTTATTTCAATGGAAACAGCTGTTAAGCAAGCACATATTTACGGACACTCTCTTGAAAGAGAGGTCGGATTTTTGACTGTACATTCAATGCTCCACCTTCTTGGATACGATCATGAAACATC
>CASFZT010000169.1 GCA_949299215.1 uncultured Ruminococcus sp. | reverse complement strand
GCATATGTAAAATATGATATTAAATTTTGTCGTTGTTTCCTGACGACGATATAAATTATACCATAATAAAATATGTTTGTCAAGCCTTTTTCTCAAAAAAATAAAATATTTTTCAGCTTAAATAAAAGACCTCATTGCATCGATTTGCTGTAATGAGGTCTTTGTATGATTTTTAAGCAATAGTAACTTCAATTTCGCCTTTCTTTTCACCGATTTTAATAACGGTAAAGGGAACTGCCGTGCTGTTGATAATAAATTCCGCAATTTCATCTTCAATTTCGGTACGAATAGTCTTGCGTATATCACGAGCACCGAATTTGCTGCCATACGATTTGTCGGCAATGACAGAAAGAGCTTTTTTGGTGTATTTAAGTGTGATACCCTTTTCAAAAAGAGGTTCTTTCATTTCATCAAGCATAAGAGCAGCAATATCTTCATAATTTTCTTTGCTGAGCGGAGTAAATACAACAATTTCATCAATTCTGCTCAGGAATTCGGGACGCAGAAAATCGGAAAGAGCCTTCATAGCCTTATCCTTGGAAATTTCTTCTTCGGTCTTGTTAAAGCCGATGCCTGATGATTTATCAGTAGAACCGGCATTTGATGTCATAATGATGATCGTGTTCTCAAAATTGACCGTTCTACCCTGAGAATCCGTAATTCTGCCTTCGTCAAGTATCTGAAGAAGAATATTCATAACATCAGGGTGAGCCTTTTCAATTTCATCAAAAAGAATTACGGAATATGGTTTGCGACGTACCTTTTCGGTAAGCTGTCCCGCTTCATCATAGCCAACATATCCCGGAGGAGAACCTATAAGACGAGATACGGAATGTTTTTCCATATATTCCGTCATATCAAGACGGATAAGAGGGTCTGTTCCATCAAAAAGCTCCGCTGCAAGTACCTTTACAAGCTCTGTTTTACCTACGCCGGTAGGTCCTACGAATATAAACGACGCAGGACGTCTGCGCTTTGAAAGCTGCACTCTTGTTCGTTTGATTGCTTTGGTAACTGCAGAAATAGCTTCGTCCTGACCGATAATTTTTTCTTTAAGCTTGTTTTCAAGATTTTCAAGCTTCTTATATTCACTTTCAATAATTTTGCTTGCAGGAATACCTGTCCAAAGTTCGATTACTTTTGAAAGGTCATCCTCTGTAACATAAATATTATTTACTGTCTGTTCCATATCGGATTTTTCTTTTTCAAGGCGCAATATTTCCGCTCTGGCTTTGGCAAGCTGTTCAAAATCCGGCTCGGCAGATTCCTCAATTTCTGCTACATTTTCCTCTTCAACCGCAAGTGCCTTTTCTATACTGTCATAGTCGCTCAATTCCTTGCTGCGTATGCTTCTGCAGGCACAAGCTTCATCTAAAAGGTCAATAGCCTTATCCGGCAGGAAACGATCGTTTATATATCTTTCGGAAAGAACTGCACATAAACGCAGCAATTCATCAGTGATCTTGACTTTATGATGATTTTCATAGTATTTTCTTATACCGAAAAGTACGGCTTCCGTTTCGGAAATGGACGGTTCATTTATGGTAACGGGCTGGAAACGTCTTTCAAGCGCACTGTCTTTTTCGATATATTTACGGTATTCTTTGAAAGTTGTCGCACCTATGACCTGGACCTCGCCTCTTGAAAGTGCAGGCTTGAGGATATTTGCAGCATTCATAGAACCTTCACTGTCACCTGTACCTACAAGATTATGCACTTCGTCTATAAAAAGAATAATATTGCCGGCTGAGCGCACTTCATCAATGAGCCCCTTTACACGGCTTTCAAATTGACCACGGAATTGTGTACCGGCAACAAGTGCTGTTAAATCGAGCAGATATACACGCTTATCCTTAAGGTTGAACGGGACATCTCCGGCAGATATCTTTTGTGCAATACCTTCGGCAATAGCAGTTTTACCGACACCCGGTTCACCTATAAGACAAGGATTATTTTTCTGACGGCGTGAAAGTATCTGAATAGTACGTGCAATTTCCTTATCACGTCCGATAATGTTGTCCAATAGACCCTCATCGGCTTTTTTTGAAAGATTTGTGCAGTATGCATCAAGAAATTTTGTTTTCTTATGCTTCATGCTTTTATCTTTTTTGACAGGAGGCATATCGACAGCATCTTCTGTATTGTCAAAAGCATCTATACCATTCATCTGAGATATTTCATCGGATTTTTCCGGTGTTTTTTTAGGAAAGTTACCAAGCAGATTTTGTATAAAGTTTGGGAATGCACCTGTTCCTCCTCGCTGAAAGGAATCACCGTCAAGATTGTCCGAAAAATTTGTCATTTCATCAGAAAATTCCTCGACTTCATCATCTGTAATGCCCATCTGATCCATATATTCTTTTATTTGCGGTATACCAAGCTCCTTGGCACAAACAAGGCAAAGACCCTCATTATGTTTTTCATCGCCCTGCATTGCAGTTATGAAGACTACCGCAGTTCTTTTTTTGCATCTTGTACAAAGCATATGTTGTCCTCCATAGATTTTATTTAAGCAAAGCGGAAATTACGGCAAAAGTACCGTTGTAGACATATCTGAAAATATATGTCTGACTGATAATATCCGTACTTATAATTGAATTCTGATCGTTTGTAAGCTGTATAAATAAATCGCATAACAAAGCAGCAGCCATTGCATAGACGATACCCAAAAGTATACCGAATAATTCTCCCAGGAAAGAATCTGTTTCTCTTAAAACAGGAATGTCTCTTAAATATCTTACAGCCCTTGACAGTATGCCGAAAAGCATACTTACAAGAATAAAAGTAATTATAAAGATGATCCTTTTAACAGTTTTAAGCAAAACGGGACGTATTATTTCATCTTCTATCGTCAAAGCACGTTTATGCTCATCAAAAATCTCAAGCTTTTTTTCATTGTCATCGTTATATTTATTAAGATATTCTTCTGCACTTTGGATTATTTCATCGGGAAGAACATCTGTCAGTGATTTAGTCAGCTCAGAAAGATATTCATTAAATACATTGTTAAGTTTAGCACGATTTTCATCATTCGTCAAGAGTGTGTTAAGTTCTTCGGTGTTCCGCTCCGTATTAGAAACGCTTTGTACTTCAAAAAACGGTTCATAATCACCGATATATTTTTCTTCGAGCTTTTCCGAATGATCTTCAATAATTGAAATAACATATTCTCTGACATAATGGTCGTATACATATTCATATGTCGAATTGCTTACAAATGCAGCAAGTGTTCCGGCAATAATTAATCCGGCGATGCTTATTGCAATCCTTGCAATACCTTTGCGTCTGCCGTAAGATATACATATAATAAATATAATAACCAATAAAATGTCCAGAAAATGGTTTAAAAACCAGTCCATAATACCTCTGATCAATTAATATCTATTTTATTGATTTGGTCATATCCTAAAAGGAAAACATGATTGTTTATTTTTAAAAATTCGTCATAATCATTGTCAAGCGTGATCTCGGAGGATATTTCACCGAGTGAAGTATAAGCTGTGATCTTATCACGGCTATGTACATATATCAGACCATCCGAAACCTGTATATTTTTTGCGGTATAATCAAGCGTTGTTTCAAATATTTCTCCGGTAAGCGAGTTTATGATCACTATATCAGTGCTTCTTCTTTCATTGTTGTTGAAAATCAAAGCTGCAATGTTATCTTTGGAATCGTACCCGCTTAAATTGTAGAAATAGTCATACGATTTTATAAATGTGCCGTTAATATCATAATATGCACACATCGTATCTCCAAATACTATAATATTTTCTGTACCAAAAAGCCTTACTGAAACAGGGAGTGTTTCAATATCTTCAATTTTCCATATTGGAACCGGATTATTGTTTTCATCATACTCAATATGCTCAAATTCATAATAAAGTATATCCGAAACAATTATTCCGCCCGAAGAACCGACTGTTGTAATATAGCATCCACTGCTGTCATCCGTAAAAGTAACATCTATAATTCTTTCAACCGAGCCATAGTTGATGACATTGGTGCCATTTTCGTCAAATACCATAAGATATGATAAAAGCTTATCATTTTTAGTAACCACAGCAGCATAATCATCATTGCTTATTTCAGCAAACAAAATTGCAAAATCGGTTGTTTTGGTATAT
>CASFZT010000168.1 GCA_949299215.1 uncultured Ruminococcus sp. | reverse complement strand
ATAATATTTTTTTTACATATATGAAGTAAAATCAAAATAAAAATGCCTATCGGGGGTATCTTTCGTAAACGGCAGATGAAAAGGATGGTATGTACATGAGATTCAGACCATGTATAGATATACACAACGGCAAGGTAAAGCAGATAGTGGGAGGAAGTCTTGCCGATAGGAATAATGCGGCGAAGGAAAATTTTGTTTCGGAATATGACGCCGCATTTTACAGCAGATTATACAGATCGTATGACCTTAAGGGAGGTCATATTATAATACTGAATGCCGCAGGAAGTGAGTATTACGAAGCCGACCGCAGACAAGCATTCGGAGCAATGAAAGAATATCCGCATGGTTTGCAGGTCGGCGGAGGGATAACTGCTGAAAATGCTGTGGAGTATCTTGAAGCGGGCGCATCTCATGTTATAGTGACATCATATGTGTTTAAGAACGGTCGGGTGAATTATGATAATCTGAAACGTTTGGCGGCACAGACGGGAAAGGATAGATTGGTGATAGACTTGTCATGCAGAAAGCGTGACGGGGAGTATTATATCGTTACGGACAGATGGCAGAAATTTACCGATGTAAAACTTGACGATGAAGTTTTGGATATGTTTTCGGAGTATTGCGGTGAGTTTCTTGTGCATGCTGTCGATGTTGAAGGAAAAGCAAGCGGTATAGAGAAAGAGCTTGCGGAAATGCTCGGAGAATGGGGAAGGATACCGGTCACATATGCAGGCGGAATAGGTTCTTTTGATGATCTGGAAGAACTGAAACGCTGCGGAAAGGAAAGGCTTGATTTTACCGTGGGAAGCGCCCTTGATATTTTCGGCGGTAAACTAAGTTTTGAAAGTATAGCGGTATTCGGAAAATAATGCTTGCATTTTGTGTTTGATTTTGCTATAATTACAGTAGTGTTTATGTGTTTGAAAGGAAGATTGTAATGAGCGATTTTAACTTGGATAATAACAATAATGATCGTAATAACGATCCGTACAGCATGCCTGATAATTCGGCAAAGACAAATACGGCTGATAATAAAAATTATACCGTACAGAATAATTCATATAATGACCCGAATTTTGATCCGTATAGACAGGGTTATGGATATGACCCGAATATGTATTACGGCGCTGCTGCAATGGGACAATATCCTACCGGGTTGGCAACGGCGTCAATGATAATCGGTATTATTTCGATACTGGGCGTGCTTCTTATGATAAGCTTTCCGCCTTTGCTTATACTGCCGGTGCTGGGAATTGTATTCGGAGCAATGTATAAGTCGAAAAAATATCCGGTGGCAAGAGGACGTTCTACAGCCGGAATAGTTATGTCAGTAGTGTCACTGGTTATGGTAGTCGCTTTGTTTGTTATAGCGGTGTATGCTATGATGACTATTATGCAGGATTCCGAGCAAATGAATGAGATGATGCAGCTTATAAAACAGTATTACCCCGATATTTATGAGCAGTATTATGAAATGTTCGGTGAGCAGTATCCCGAGTGGTTTACCGCCGCTTTGCAGATGTTTAAATTCTGATACGTTTAAGGCAATACCGTACAAAGCCCGCTTGACGGCTTTATACGAAATCTGCTTGCGTGTTTTCCGTCATATCGCAAAAAATTTATTGACATACGACAGTATGCCTGCAAAATTTTTGCACAATCTGTCGAAAAATCTGACTTTGTATCTTTCGCACAAGCTCTGTGCGGTATTGCCTTAAGCTCCTCTTCGTTAAGACTTGCGGAGGGGAGTTTTTTTGTCCCAAAATCAATTATTTTTGTATTATCTATTGAAAAATAATATGGAATGTGGTATTATTTTTGTATAGGATATTTGATAACAAAATTCTTTTTCGGGAGGAACTATTATATATGGTACAGTTGTTGGACGGAAGATGGGAGCTTCATAATACAGATAACAGTATAAAATGCAAGGCAAATGTTCCCGGGTCTTTGTATTCTGCTCTTTTGGAAAATAAAATAATTCCCGACCCGTATAAAGGTCTTAATCAATATGATGCATTGAAATATTCCGAAGATGATTATATCTATGAAACCAATTTTGCGGTGTCGGAAGAAAATAAAGGCGCACAGAAATATTATCTGCGCTTTAAAGGCGTGGATACGGTTTCCGATATATATCTGAACGGAGAGCTGATAGGAAGTACGGAAAATATGCACAGGATCTATGAGTTTGATGTGACCGATATTATTCGTATCGATTTGAATGAATTAAAGGTGCATATACATTCTCCGCTTGAGTATATACGCAGAATGAATAAGAATAAGCCACTGTGGGGAGTGTCCTCTACGATTGAGGGATATCCTCATATCAGAAAAGCACATTATATGTTCGGCTGGGATTGGGGTCCGCAGCTGCCGGATATGGGAATATGGAGAAGCGTTGAGCTGGTGTGTGTTGTCGGAGGAAAAATTGACAGCGTGTATGTTTCACAGGAACATCGTCCGAATAGTGTTAAACTTGCGTTTGATACGAGCTTCAGTGACCTGCTTTCGGGAAAGCTGCGCCTTGAAGCCGAAATAATGGCTCCGGACGGTACAAAATCCGTTATGGACGCAGCAGTCAATGAAAAGAATGTACATATGGAATGTCTGATAACCAATCCGGCACGCTGGAATGTCAGAGGATATGGAAAACCCGATCTGTATATGGTCACACTTGTTCTTTATAAGGAAGGCGAGCCGGTCGATGTAAGAGAGTTTAATGTCGGACTGAGAACCATTGAAGTTTGTCGTGAGCCGGACAGCGAGGGTGAAGAGTTCTGCTTTAAGGTGAACGGTATAAAAATATTTGCAATGGGCGCAAATTATATACCGGAGGATCAGATATTGAGCAGGTGCAATGCGGTTCGTACAAAGGATCTGCTCAAGGACTGTGCTGCCGCAAATTATAATATGATAAGAGTATGGGGCGGCGGAATATATCCTGAGGATTATTTCTATGACCTGTGTGATAAGCTGGGCATACTTGTTTGGCAGGATATGATGTTTGCCTGCTCCGTTTATGACGGCAATAATATAAATTTCTGTACAAATGTGAGAAATGAGCTTGTGGATAATATGAAAAGAGCAAGAAACCATGCGTGTCTTGCAATGTGGTGCGGAAACAATGAGATCGAATCGGCATGGCAGTATTGGGGATTGCCGCAGGACGAGGATCTTAAAAACGGATACCTGCGTATGTTTGAAAATATTGCTCCGAAGGTAGTTGAGAAGTATGACCCGAATACATTCTATTGGCCGTCATCTCCGTCGTCTGGCGGCGGATTTAACGATTCCGGCGCAAAGAATAGGGGTGATATACACTATTGGGAGGTTTGGCATAGCTTAAAACCGTTTACCGATTATAAAAAATACAATTTCAGATTTTGTTCGGAATATGGATTTGAATCGCTGCCCTGTATGAAAACGGTGAGAGCGTTTGCGGAGGATAAGGACCTTAACCTTATGTCACCGGTTATGGAGGCACATCAGAAGTGCGATAACGGCAATGAAAAACTGATGTATTATATTGCGCAGATGGTACATTATCCGTATACCTTTGAAAACCTTATATATGCGTCACAGATAGTGCAGGCTGATGCGATAAGACTTAATGTTGAGCATATGAGAAGAAACAGAGGAGTAAGCATGGGCTCGCTGTATTGGCAGGTGAATGACAGCAATCCCGTTATATCCTGGTCATCGGTGGATTATTTTGGCAGATGGAAAGCACTCCATTATTATGCAAAGAAGTTTTATGCACCGGTGCTATGTTCCGTTGATGACAGTGACTCTGAAAAGCTTGTGTTTAATGTTTCAAATGAAAAGGTAACCGAGTTTAACGGCACTTTGAGATGGCGTGCAAGAAGAAATAACTGTGATGTGATCGCAGAGGGCGAGTGCAGCGTTACGGTGCCGCCGCTTTCCGCAAAGAATTGCCTTGAGCTTACACCGCAGATCACGGGTATTACTCCGAATATGTATAATAACTGTTATATAGAATATACATTGCTGCATAACAGCGCAGTGGTTTCCGGTTCGACATTTATGTATTGTCTGCCAAAGAAATTTGAATTTCTTGATCCGAAGATAAAATTCAGGGTTGATAGAATAGGCGCTATGTATAGATTTAAGATGGAGTCGGAAAACTTTGCAAA
>CASFZT010000167.1 GCA_949299215.1 uncultured Ruminococcus sp. | reverse complement strand
CGGGGTTTTGCGCAGGTCAGTTTATATGGACGGGCTTTGATTATATCGGTGAGCCAAGTCCGTATTCTACTAAAAATTCATATTATGGACAGGTAGATACTGCAGGCTATAAAAAGGACAGCTTTTATCTTTATCAGGCTGCATGGACAGATAAGATCGTGCTTAAGCTTATGCCCTATTGGGATTTTAATGATGGTCAACTTATAGATGTCGTGGTTTATACAAATCAGCCGCAGGTCGAGCTTTTTATAAACGGAAGATCTTTGGGCAAGCGTGAAGTTAAGGGCAATTATAGCGCAGATTGGCAGCTGCCCTATGAAAAAGGCGAGATAAAGGCAGTGGCGTATGATAATAACGGCAATGTCGTGGCAGAGGACGTGCAGCGTTCGTTTGGTGAAACGGCAAGTGTTAAACTCACACCCGATAAGAGCGTACTTAAAGCGGATGGAACAGACCTTGTTTTTGTAGATATTTCCGCATATGATAAGGACGGCAATTTTGTCGCAAATGCAAGAAACAGAATGAATGTGACCGTAAGCGGAGCAGGACGTCTTGTGGGACTTGACAGTGGTGACAGTACGGATTACGATGAGTATAAGGGTACCTCCAAAAAGCTTTTCGGCGGCAGACTTATGGCAGTGATCGCAGCAAAAAATATTGCGGGTACGGTTAGTGTAATGGTCACATCGGAAGGTCTTTCCGAGGCAAAGACAGAGCTTGAAGTGGCGGAGGCAGAGTTTGTAAGGGGCACGTCAGATGCATTTACCGAAAATATATGTTCTGAGGAAAATACTGAGATACCGGTAAGAAAGATCGAGATATGCGCAGATGTTCAGAAGCTTGATGCGAATAGAGATACAGCGATCGTGAAAGCAAAAATATATCCGGAAAATGCAACACATGAGATAGAGTGGTGTGCAGTTACGATAAACGGCGTTGAAACAAATATAGCGTCTGTTGAAGGTGAGGGAAATGAAGTTTCTGTAAAAGCAATGGGCGACGGTGTTTTCAGACTTCGCTGCTATTCGAGAAACGGAAAGCCGTATCCGGAAACAATTTCCGAGCTTGAATTTGAGATAGAAGGAATGGGAAATGTTACAGTAAATCCGTATGAAGCACTTGTAAAGGGAAGTCTTTATAATGCAAGCAAAAAGCTTTTGAATGAAGTTACAAACGGAGGCGTTAATATTGAACGTGACGGCAGAAATGCAGTCGGATTCAGAAATGTCGATTTCGGAAAAACAGGAACAAACGGCTTTACGGTAAGCATTATAAATTGGCATAGTGACGATCCGATAAAGTTCACCCTCTGGCTTGGTATGCCTTGGGAGGATAATGCTGAAAAGGTGGGCGAGTTTACTTATCAGGCAAATTTTGTATGGCAGACATATATTGAAAACAGCTATAAGCTTGATAAGAGAATAAGCGGTATGCATGATGTTTGCTTCGAGTTTGAAGAGTGTGATAAGCGGATCTCGTTTGGCGGATTTATATTTGACGGTATGTCCTATGAAAAGGTAAGTGCCGTTGATTATACAACTATGTGGGGCGACACGTATAAGATAACCGAAGAAATGATAGAGGGTATCGGAAATAACGTGTTTATTGAGTTTGAGAACTTTGACTTTACAAAGGGAACAAAGAGTGTGACACTTTGCGGAAGAACACGTAACGCAAATGACTCCATACATCTGCATTTCAGAAATGATAGCGGCGTTGTGAGAGAAATACTTGAATTTCCGCATAGTGATGATATTATTGAAAAAAACTTTGAAATAGGTAATATCAGTGGAAAGCATAACGTAAGATTTGAGTTTTTGCCCGGTTGTGATTTTGATTTTGTTGATTTTAAGATAAATCCAATGGATTAATTACAAAAACACCGCACGGAGTTTAATGCTTCGTGCGGTAAATTTTACACAAAATAAAACCGTACAAGGAGTAACCCAAGTACGGTTGTTTTTATTAAGTTTTTATGATTAATAGAATCTCTTGCGGTTCTTTTTAACTACTATCAAAGTAACAACAACACCTGCAACAACAACGGTTGCAACGATAATGATGATGATAAGAGTCATGTTTATGCTGTCTTCCTCTGCAGGCTCGTTGGGGTCTGCTTCCGTAACTGTTGTGGTTTCTTCAGGAGTGTTTTCCGGAGTTTCGGTAGCTGCAGTAGTTGTGGCAGCTTCCGTTACAACAATAGTCTTGCAGTTTGTGACAGTAAATTTTGTAACCTTCATTTTAACGCCGCAGTCACCGATGCATATGTTGTTTACAGTCGAAAAATCATCTGAGCCGTATTGGAGAACCATATCCTCATAGTTGAATACGGCATATGTGTTGTCGTATTCATCGGGAGCAATTTTTGCCCATATCTGCGGAGTAGCCTCGTAATTCTGAAAGACAAGCTCAACAGGAGCGATTCCCGGGGTGGACAATTCACCGTCAAGCTCAAATTCAATTTTGATCTGAGTGTTTTCGGTAAATCTTGAAGCGTCAATATCAGCTTCGGAATATGTAATTGACTGACCCCACATACCGTTTGAAAATACAGCACGGGAAACGGACATTTCAATATCCTCGGTCGTTTCTTCGGCAAAAGTGGTAAACGCAGCAGAAAAAGCAACGAGTATGGTTGCTGCAAGTACAGATACTATTCTTTTAAGTTTCATAATAAAATCTCCTTATATAATATAACGCCATAACGCCAAAATTGGTGAACATGGCAGATTACACTAATTTACGCAATAATATTTTATACTATTTTTATGTTAATGTCAATAAAATAACAGGTCTTTTGGCATACTTAACAAATAAAATGAAAGCTTAAAGGTTATCGAAAAGCAATTTGTAGAAAATAAACGACAATTTTATGTTAAATTTTAAAAATATAATACGCTTTTTATAACTTAGGTAAGATGCCATCGCCCTTAAGGCGGCGGGTTCAATCCCCAACTGAAACTTCATCGCAACTTCGTTGGAGCTTGCCACGTTGAATGGCGTGGCAAGCCCCTTATTGAATTATGCAGTTCTTGCGGACGCACTGAAATAATACAGATAAAAATTTGTTTTGACAAAATAAATTATATGTGATATAATGAGGTGTGTGATGTAACTGCACCTTATGAGGTGAAAATATGAGTTTTATACATGAAAATATAAAGATCATAGTTGCCGCACTTATATCATTGGCGGTAATTATTTTTACGGCAGTGGCGCTGAGCCTTGCATACGGGGGTGAAACCGTGCGTACTGTAAGGGTCACGGATATAGATGGTTCTGCTGTTATAATACGTGATTCGCAGCAGACATATGCTGCAAAGCGTACGGTTTTAAAAAGCGGAGATGTTATAAATACCGATGAAAAAAGCACAGTAAGAGTATGTGTTGATACGGATAAATTTATTTCGATAGAGCCTTCCTCTTCGGTGTACGTGTATTATACGGAGATTTCGGGCAAAGGCGAGATATCCGTTAATGTTGTGTTTGGTGCAGTTACCTGCCAGCTTAATAATAAGCTTGGAAAAAATGAAACTTTTGTCGTGAAAACTCCGAACGCAGCAATAAACGTCCGTGGAACGGTGTTCAGGACGGAGTTTGATTTTAAAGAAAGCTATATGGGATACAGTAATGTTATGCTTACTCATGTGCAGAATTTTGACGGTATGGTAACTACTCAGCTATATGATACGTACGGTGAAAAGGTGGACGAGCCGATGCTGCTTTCGGAAAAAGCCTCGGCAGAGCTTATCTCGGCTAATTCACTTGCACAGTATGGTTATCTTAATTATGATATTGATCTGCAGGCGCTTGATGAGCTGACGCTGAAGGAGCTTGTTCGTATAAGCGGTGAAAAAAACATTGCATATACGTTGGATGAGCTGAACAACGCACTTAAAGCCGTTAAGCAGATAAAATCCGAAGCGGCTGTGACAACTGTGCCGGAAGCAGAAACAGAAGATAAATCTGAGCAGTCGGAACAGCAGACAACAGCAGTAAGAGAAACAACAAAACCGATTACGGAAATAACGGAGCAGACAACGGCGGAATCGGAGACATCTTATGATACGCTGCGGACAACGCTGCAGACGTATATGTATACTACATTTGCAGGACCTAAGTGGTGGGAGATAACAAATGAAAATCCCGACCCAAAT
>CASFZT010000166.1 GCA_949299215.1 uncultured Ruminococcus sp. | reverse complement strand
CCTTTCTCCATCCGCCGGATGTTGCGCGCCAGGTTCTTGCCCTGCTGTATGGCCACCTGCGCCAATTGCGGATGCCCGTTGGGGTAGTCCTCGTCGCCCTCCATGATGCACTGGTCGCCTATGCAGAACACTCCGTCCATGCCCTCCACGCGGTTGAAGCGGTCAACCCTTACGCGCTGTCCGCGGCCGAGATGCTCCTTGCCAATGTTGCCTACGGGGCTTCCGGCCACGCCGCTCACCCAGATGAACGTGCGCGTTGCCAGTTCGCTTCCGTCGGCCAGGGTGACCTTGTGGTCGCGATAGTCGGTCACCATCTTGTTCAGCAGCACGTTCACGCCCATCCTGCGGAGAAACTTCTCCACGGCCGCCGACGACTCGGGCGACATGCCTGACAGCAGCCTGTTGCCCGCTTCTATCAGGTAGATGTTCATCAGGCTCGGGTCAAGGTCGGGGTAGTCATGCGGCAGCACCGTGCGTTTCATTTCCGACAACACGCCGGCCACCTCTACGCCCGTTGCCCCTCCGCCTACTATCACCACGTTGAGCAGCTCCTGTTGCTCCACTTTCGTGGCGCATGTTATGGCCCGCTCGATGTTGGCGAGTATGGCGTTCTGCAGGCCCATGGCCTCGGCCACGGTCAGCCCAAACCCTTCGTAACGGGAAGGCTGCACAAACAAGTCGTACCGGCACAAATTCTCCGCAATGTATGCCTGCGTCTGTTTCCCTAAGAAACGGATGTTGGAACTTACGCCTAATCGTTCCGCCAGTGTTTGTAAATACTCCAAGCTATTGCCATCCCCGATAAAGTCGACCATAATCTTACCCCGTAATTTTGCCACCGCTTCAATCAACAGGTCTTGCCCTTTTTTATCATGTATTAGTCGGCTGACTTGGACGATGCGCAAAGGTTGTTGGGCAAGACGAAGAGGACGTACATGGAAGTTGGAGGTGATAATTCCGTTATTTACCACCACGCTACTTACTCCATATTTTTTTTGCAAAGCTTCTTGAACCGCCTCGCTAATAGCAAATACACGGGGAACTTGGTCAATATATCCTACATTCCCGGGCTGTAGCACGTTTATGATTGGAAATATTTTCGATAACCATCCCTTACGCCTTACCGACCCTGTCGGTAAGGCGTGAAGCGTGACACACGTTTTACGACTTACCCTATGGCTAAGGATTATGCCAAACAATCGGCTGTCGTGCATGTGAATGACATCTGGATTCAGCCGTTTAAGCATTTGATTGCATTTGATGATAAACCACGAATTTCTAGAATGTCGTTTGCGATGCAAACACACAATTTTTATACCTGGATTAAACGCCCGCAACAATGACTCATCGTACAAATCATTTACAAGAATCACGCTGACTGTTGTTCCAAATGCCTGTTGTGCGTTGGTTATATTGACCAACATGGTCTCAATGCCTCCCAAGGTGAGACTCCATACTATGTGGGTGACTTTCATAGATTATATACAAAAACTGTAAATTGATTACACATAAAAATATTTGAAAATTTTTCAAAAATCCCTTGCGTTATAAAATTTATGTGATATAATATAGGCAAGTTAACAATTTAATATGATAAATTCTTTGAACAAAAGCAAGTAGCAGATATGTCGATGTGCAGAGAGCCTGCGGTCGGTGCGAGCAGGACATAACGGTGTCTGTGAATGGGTTTGTGAGAAGCAAGGGTGAAAAATGCAGTAGCCTGCGCCGAGAGTCCTGCGTTAGTGGATAGGGTATAACCGTGATAGCGGCGTACTTGAAAATTATTTATGTACAGCTGTGATCCGATGTACCCGAAAAGAGGCGGATTACGGTTTTTTTATTTTTACCGTACCGTGAAAATGGGTGGCACCACGAGGCTTATCGTCCCATACTTCCGAAAAGAAGTATGCACGATAAGCCTCTTTTATTTTTTTAAGAAAGGTTGATGTTTATGTTGTTTCCGTCAAAAGAAGAAGTTAAGGCATTGTTAAAGGGATACAAGTCGGTACCGGTATTTTATGAAATGCTGATAGATGATTGTACACCGATAAGACTTTTTGCCGCACTTAAAGAAAAGTATGAGAATTGCTTTATCCTTGAAAGTGTCGAAAATTCGGAGCAGTGGGGACGTTATTCGTTTATAGGGATAGAACCGAAAGCGGAAATAAAAATTTATGGAACAAAAGCAGAGATTATAAGCGGCAGCAAAACTGAAAAAGTTGACTGTCCAAATCCTATCGAGCTTTATAATAAAATACTTGGTGATTACAGATCACCCGTGTTTCCGGATAAGCCAAAGCTTACGGGCGGACTTATAGGATATTTCGGATATGATACCGTAAGATGTTTTGAACATAAGCTTGGTGATCCTCCGCAGGACGATCTGCATATGCCGGATTCAAATATGTTTTTGTATGACGAGATAGTTGCATATGACCACCTTACAAATAAAGCTGCGGTCATTCTGAATATAACTGCCGAAGATGATGTGGACAGTAAGTATGAGGAATGTAAGAGAAAAGCGCTGAGTATTTTTGAAACGTTCGGAAATTGTCCGTCATTCGGTATGCCGATGAAAACCGAAAAAGAATCGACTGTGAAGTCAAACGTTACAAAGGAAGAATTTCTCGGTATGGTTGAAAAGGCAAAGGAGCATATAGAAAACGGCGATATAAGCCAGGTGGTGCTTTCACAGAGATTTGAGATTGAGAATCCTCCCGAACCGTTTAATGTGTATAGAATGCTGCGTTCATCAAATCCGTCACCGTATCTTTATTATTTTGAATATGACGATTACTGCATTGCGGGCGCCTCTCCCGAAATGCTTGTAAATGTTGAAAACGGCAGAGTTGTTACAAAACCTATCGCAGGAACTATTGGCAGAGGGAAAACCATGTCCGAGGATAAAATGCTTGAACAAAAGCTTATTTCCGACCCGAAGGAAAGAGCGGAGCATACAATGCTTGTCGATCTTGGAAGAAATGATATCGGAAGGGTCTGCAAATTTGGTACGGTGCAGGTTGACAGCTTTATGCACGTTGAGAGATATTCAAAGGTTATGCATCTTGTTTCGGATATACACGGTGAGCTCTCCGATGATAAAACTGCAATGGATGCGTTGATGTCCGTACTTCCCGCAGGAACACTTTCCGGTGCGCCGAAGGTAAGAGCAATGGAGATCATAGATGAGCTTGAAAATAAAAAAAGAGGTCTTTACGGCGGAACGGTGGGATATCTTTCCTTTAACGAAAATATTGATACCTGTATTGCAATAAGAACGGTGCTTTTCAGAAATAATAAGGCATATGTCCAGGCAGGCGCAGGAATAGTTTATGACAGTATTCCCGAATTTGAATATGAAGAAACAAAGAATAAGGCTCTTGCGGTAGTAAATGCCGTAAAGGAAGCCGTACAGCTTTAAAAGGAGGCGTTAGTATGATACTCTTGATAGATAATTATGACAGCTTCACATATAACCTTTATCAGCAGATAGGCTCGCTTTATCCCGATATAAAAGCGGTGAGAAATGATGAGGTTATGATAGATGAAATTGAAGAGATGGAGCCGCAGGCAATAATTATTTCTCCCGGTCCGGGATATCCGTGCGATGCCGGAATTTCCGTGGAAGCAATAAAACATTTCAGCGGAAAAGTACCGATACTCGGCGTGTGTCTGGGGCATCAGTCTATAGCAGCGGCGTTTGGCGGAAAGATCGTAAAGGCAAAAGAACCCATGCACGGCAAAACAGGCAGAATTTTTGTAAATACGGGCAGTCCGCTTTTCAAAGGACTCCCCGAGTGTATTTCTGCAGCAAGATATCATTCGCTTGCTGCAGATGCTGTAACACTTCCGTCATGCATAAATGTGATAGCAACGGACGGCGACGGTCAGATAATGGCGATAAGACATAAATCACACCCGACATATGGCGTCCAGTTCCATCCCGAATCCGTGCTTACCGAGTATGGTGCGCTTATAATTTCAAATTTCCTTGCGGATATTGCAGGAATAACCGATTTTGAAAGAAAAACAACGGTAGTGCCGTATGAAAACCGAACGGCATTGAAGAAAGGGAACCTCTAAAAATTCCCAAAGATATTGAAAAAAGACACGAAATATGATATAATGGTGACAGATAAAGATAAAGGTGGCGAGAACGATGAAACA
>CASFZT010000165.1 GCA_949299215.1 uncultured Ruminococcus sp. | reverse complement strand
TATTTGCAGAATGGATATGCCGGTATTATGGTGAGAAATGTAAATATGATGCCTATGAGCAAATATATGATAAGTGCCGTGCGGCGCGTTTTTTCACGCTACATATCCGCAGAGGTTTCCGTTTCACAGCTTCCCGACTTCTTTTTCGGCAGCTTTACAGGACTTGCAGTCACAATATTCAATCTTATTCCCTCATTCACAAATATGTTTGGCAAAGGAGCTATTCCTCCTATTGCAGAAGCATTTTCCAAAAAAGACACTTTCGGCATAAACCGTTCCGTCACAAACCTTATCTTCACCGCTTCTTTTATTGCCGTACCGGCAGGAATAGGCATATCCGCACTTGCGCCTCAGATACTTGAGCTGCTCTTTCCGTCAAGAGCTGCCGAAATATCACTTTGCATATTCCCACTGCGTGTTCTCGGTGTCGGAATTTTCTTCCTCTCCATTTCTTCCGTACTGTTCTCGGCACTTCAGGCTGTCGGAAAAGGTATCATTCCGGTAAAGATAATGCTTATCGGGGTAATAATCAAGCTTATCGGAAATACTATTCTTGTAAAAATCCCTATGCTTAATATTACGGGGGCTGCGCTCTCTACCGTGATCTGCTATGGTGTCATAATGGTGCTGTCTATTTATGCGGTCAAAAAATATGCATATATTTCAATTAAAGATGTGTATTCTCTTCTGGCAAAATTATTTTTCTGTGGTCTTTTATGTGCTGCGGCAGCAATTTCCGCGGAAATGTTCCTTGAAAATTTTACCTTGAGCCGCTTGACCGTGTTCTTTTCTGCCTTTTTTGGTGCTGTTATTTACATAATAAGCACACATTTAATGGGCATTTTAACAAAAAGTACGTTAAAATTGCTGATTTGCTGACTTTTTTTCAAAAACCCCTTGAAATATTTCTAATAATCGGTTAATATATTAATACAACGGCATTTCGGATGTGTCATGCTCTGAATATAAATGAAAATCTATGAGGTTTGTAAAAAATAACTATGGACTTTGAATTCAAAAACCGATATAATATATATGATATGCTCGAAATCATGAAGATACTGCGTTCGGATAACGGCTGTCCCTGGGACAAAGAACAAGATCATCACTCCATACGCAAGGATTTTATAGAAGAGGTATATGAAGCTGTTGAGGCTATCGACCTTGAAGACACGGCACTTCTGCGTGAAGAACTGGGCGATGTTCTCCTTCAGGTCGTTTTTCATGCACGTATCGAAGAGGAACAGGGCAGCTTCTGCTTTGATGATGTTGTTGACGAAGTATGTCAAAAGCTTATCACACGTCACCCTCACGTTTTTGGCAATGTTTCCGCCGAAACAAGTGATGAGGTGCTTAAAAACTGGAATAATATAAAACAGGAAACAAAAGGTCAGGATACCTACACCGAAACTCTTGAAAGCGTTTGTTCAGCACTTCCTGCTCTTATGAGGGCACAAAAGCTCGGTCAGTGCGCAAAGCGTGCAGGTATGGACTTTGATTCTGTTTCCGATGCAATAAGCTCTCTTGAATCAGAAATTGCCGAGCTTAAAGCTGCAATTGACGGTCAGGGGGATATCAGTGAAGAGATCGGAGATGTTCTTTTTTCGGCAGTCAATGTTTCAAGGCTCTGCTCTGTTGATGCCGAGGAGGCTTTAAGCCGCTCTTCCGACAAATTTACGGAACGTTTCCGCAAGACGGAAGATTTAGTAAGGTGCGATGGGAAAGATATGAGATCCCTGAACATAGATCTGCTTGACGCATATTGGCGTAAGGCAAAAAATCAATGATATTGGCAAACTTGCCATAAAAATTTATTTTGGAGGTAAAATTAATGACAAAGGCAGATTTAATCAATGCAGTAGCTGAAAAGACAGGTTTTTCCAAAAAAGATTCCGAAAAGGCTATCAACGCTGTAACAGGTGCTATTACAGACGCTCTCGTAAGCGGTGACAAGGTTCAGATCGTTGGTTTCGGTACATTTGAGGTTCGTGAAAGAGCTGCTAAGGAAGCTAAGAACCCCAGAACTAAGGAAGTTATCAAGGTTCCTGCTAAGAAGGCTCCTGCTTTCAAAGCCGGCAAGTCTCTCAAAGAGGCTGTTGACGTTAAGTAAGATCGTTCTTTTCACTGCGGTGGAATATATAGGGGTCTTTTGGGCAGACGGCTCTTTCGGGGTGGTCTGCCTTTCGTTTTATCTTTTATTCGTCTTAAGACGAACATATCCAAAAGAAAGGGTCATTTTTATGCGTCTTGACAAATATCTTAAGGTTACAAGACTTATAAAACGAAGAACTGTTGCAAACGAAGCTTGCGATGCAGAAAAGGTATTCGTAAACGGCAAGCCTGCACGTGCTTCATATGATGTTAAGGTCGGGGATATTATTCTGATAAACATAGGTCAGCATCCTTTGAAAGTCAAGGTTCTCAATGTTACAGAATATGCCACGAAAGACAACGCTGCCGACAATTACATTGTAGTGGAGGACTGATGTATGGGGCCTTACGAATACACCGTTATCCGCATTGACGGCGACTATGCGCATCTTCTTCGCACGGATACTCCCACACAGGACACGATTCTTGTGGCTATGGCGCTTCTGCCGGATGGAACCGACGAGGGTTCAAAGCTTTTATGGGAAAATCTTGAGTACACTTTAATATAAATACAAAAATGCCACTGAAAAATCAGCGGCATTTCTTTTTTAAAATTCCATTTTTTCTTCAAGATACTTTACAAGGTCTTCAATCTTTACTCTTTCCTGCTCCATTGTGTCACGGTCACGCACAGTCACGCAGCCGTCCTTTTCAAGTGTGTCAAAATCGTAAGTAATGCAGAACGGAGTGCCTATTTCGTCCTGACGTCTGTATCTCTTACCTATCTGTCCTGCCTCATCATATTCAACATTGAATTTCTTTGCAAGCATATTATAAACCTCAAGTGCAGGCTCTTTAAGCTTCTTTGTAAGCGGAAGTACGGCAGCCTTTACAGGCGCAATCGCAGGGTGCAGGTGCATAACCGTTCTTACATCGCCCTCACCTATCGTTTCTTCGTCATATGCTTCGCAAACAATTGCAAGGAACAGTCTTTCTACGCCGAGAGAAGGCTCGATAACGTAAGGAATGTACTTAGAATTATCATCGGGATCAAAATATTCAAGAGTTTTGCCGCTTACATTCTGGTGCTGTGTAAGGTCATAGTCCGTTCTGTCGGCAATGCCCCAAAGCTCGCCCCATCCAAACGGGAAAAGGTATTCAAAGTCAGTCGTTGCCTTTGAATAAAAGCAAAGCTCCTCGGGGTCATGATCACGCAGGCGAAGATTTTCTTCCTTTATTCCAAGGCTCAGCAGCCAGTTCTTACAGAAGCTTCTCCAATATGCAAACCACTCAAGATCTGTGCCCGGCTTGCAGAAAAATTCAAGCTCCATCTGCTCAAACTCACGGACACGGAAGATAAAGTTACCCGGAGTGATCTCATTTCTGAAAGACTTACCGATCTGACCTACGCCAAACGGTACTTTCTTTCTTGATGTTCTCTGAATATTCACAAAGTTTACAAAAATACCCTGTGCAGTTTCGGGACGAAGATAAATTTCCGATTTTGAGTCCTCGGTAACACCCTGAAATGTCTTGAACATAAGGTTAAACTGTCTGATATCTGTAAAATCTGACTTGCCGCAGTTAGGACACTTGATCTCATGCTCTCTGATATAAGTCATCATCTGTTCATTTGTCCAGCCTGCTGGATTTTCACCGTCTGCTTCGATAAGGTTATCGGCTCTGTGACGGGTTTTACAAGCCTTACAGTCCATAAGAGGATCGGAAAATCCGCCGAGGTGACCGGAAGCTACCCATGTCTGCGGATTCATAAGTATAGCAGAATCAAGACCTACATTATAAGGACTTTCCTGAACAAATTTCTTCCACCACGCTCTTTTGATATTATTTTTAAGCTCTACACCGAGAGGACCATAATCCCATGTATTTGCAAGTCCGCCGTATATTTCCGAACCGGGGTACACATATCCTCTGCCCTTGCAAAGCGCAACTACTTTATCCATTGTTTTTTCAACTGCCATATAAAATTAACCTGCCTTTCCTTATTTCCCTGCTTCCAGAAAATCGCCGAGCCTGCGGCTGTTATCCGCAAGATCCTCTGCCGAAAGATAGCTTCCCTTATAAAGCTCTATAACCGCCATTCCGTCATATCCGCATTTTTTCAGTTCTGTAAACAAGGTAAGATTATCATAATCTCCCTCGCCAAATTTCAGGCAATCTCCCTTTGCTCCGTAATCGGAAAAATGGACATGGACTATATGCTTTCCTATTGCTTTTACCATTTCTATCGGGTCTTCTCCGCATCTGTGAGCCTGTTTTGTATCAAGGACAAATTTCGCCTTATCTCTGAGTGCATCTGCCATTTTTTTTAAAAACTCCAGCTTGCCGCTTGTACATCTTGCTACATTTTCCTGTGCAACGGATACTCCCATTTCAGATGCAGCATCCTGCAAGCGTGCAAAACGTTCAAAATACAGTTCATCCTCACAAAAATTCTGCGGCTTATTACCGTGAATTACCATGATTTTTGCGCCGAACAGGTTCATATACTCAAAAAAGCGTTTATAATACTCAAGCATATCCCTTACTCTGCGCTCATACTTAGTAAAAAGCATCATTGGCTCTATTCCGCTTGTATACGGGTGCACGGAAACCACATTCACGTCATACTCGCTTTGTATATCAAGCATTTCCTTACGGTACGGATCGGACAGCTCACAATGTGAATTTACGAATATCTCGACATTCTTCACGCCGTTTTTAGCCAGCATTCCGAATGCTTTTTCCAGTTCTGTCGGGTAAAGACAGGCTGTTGATACTCCGGCTTTCATAAACATCACTCCTCATATCCTCAATACGCTGAGTTATATGCAAATCAAACAGAAAGTCACCGAACAATTTTCGTTCGGTGACTTATTTTAATGTCATATTATTTTATGCCTTAGCTTTTGCACCGTTCTTTTTTTTATTTTTCTTGGATTCAAGGTGACACCAGAGCGTAGGTGCAAGACATACGGAAGAATATGTGCCGGCAATCATACCGATCATGATCGGGAACGAGAACGAAACGATAGAATTTACTCCGCATATGATCGCTACTATTGTTACGGAAAGCATTGTTACCGTTGTTGTGAGCGATGTGTTTATCGAACGGGTAAGCGTCTGATTGGTACTCATATTCACAATTTCTTCTCTTGTCTTTGCCTTTTTGTACAACTTGGAATTTTCACGGATTCTGTCGTAAATAACAATAGTATTGTTTATGGAGTAACCGAGTATTGTCAGTATAACTGCCATAAAGTTTGCATTGATATCCATTCCGCACACGATAAATGTGCCGTAAACTATAACACAGTCATGAAGAAGTGCCGTTACTGCACAAAAACCGGCAAGCCAGCCTCCTATATTCTTAAATCTCAATGCAATATATATAATGAGGACAATTGCCGAAACAACTACCGCTACAATACATTTTGCAAAAAACTCACGTCCGGATGACGGCGAAACGTCCGATGACTCAATAAGCTCGATATTATTTGCCGCATACTTTTCAGTAAGCGTATTTGTAAGCTCAAACTGCTTATCGGAAGAAATACCCGATGTGGAAACAAGCGAAAGCTGGATATTGTTTCTTCCGGTATTAAAATCTTCACCAGTGGTATAATTAATGCCTACACCGCCAAGTACGTCCTTTGCGGTACCCACAAATTCATCTGTGTTTATTTCGCCGTCATAAACATACGTTAAAATCGTACCGCCTTTGAACTGGATATCAAGGTCTACTCCGAAAATAAATGTTGAAAGTATTGAAAACGCTACCATTACTATGGAAATAATGAAATAGGTCTTCTTATTTGCCATATAATCAAAATTAAACTTCTTATTCATGCTTTCCACCTCCGTAAAGCTTAGGATTTCTGAAAAGCTTGAACTTTGAAAGCGACGCTGTCATAAGTCTTGAGCAGAACACGCCGAATACCATATTCAGAACTACACCTGTAAGCAATGTAAATCCAAATGAGTAGATCGTACCTGCAGTTGACGGTCCGAACATAAAGAACGCAAAACGAAGCAGCTTTGCAAATATGCTGTCCGGTGTACCAAATGCGCCCATAAGGATTATAGCTACAAGGATCATTGTAACGTTACCATCCAGAATAGCGGAAAATGCGTTTTTAAAGCCAAGGTCAATCGCACCGTCAAGAGTTTTGCCCTTTTCAAGCTCTTCTCTGATTCTTTCTGCGGTAATGATATTTGCGTCAACACCCATACCTACGGAAAGAATAATACCTGCAATACCGGGTATCGTCAGAATTGAACCTGTCATAAATCCAAAATATCCCGAAACAACTGCAAGTGTTCCCGCAACCTGTCCGAGAAGTGCTATAACTGCAACAAAACCCGGCAAACGATACCGTACTATCATAAACACTGCAATAAACGCAAAAGCAATAACTCCCGCAATTACCATTGCATCAAGCGCACCCGAACCAAGGCTCGGAGAAATTGTGGAAAAGCTTGCCGTAACAAGTTTGAAAGGCAATGCACCCGAATTAATCTTATCAGCAAGCTCCTTTGCGCTGTCTGCATCAAAATTACCTGATATTGTAGCTTTTCCGTTTGTAATTACAGCGCTTACGGTAGGATAGGAAATACAGGTATCATCCATCCAAATGGAAATTACTCCGCTTTCCTCATAAAGTCTTGCCGTTGCTTCGGCAAACTTCGTTGTTCCCTCTTCATTAAGCGTAAGGCTTACAAGCCATTCATAAGTGCCGTCTTCATTCGTAATATAAGCTGCATATGCTTCCTGAACATCGGCACCTTTAAGAATTATATTCTCTGCCGTAATTCCCGTAGGAAGTCCGAGTTCATCCGTTTCATAGCCTTCTCTAAATGTAAGCTCGGCAGTTTCGCCAAGCTCCTTAACTGCTGCCTCGGGGTCAAAATCGGTTTCATCCTCCTTCCACGGAAAGCGAACGATAATACGGCTGTTATCATAGTCAATATAGCATTCATAATCGGTAATACCGAGATTAATCATTCTCTGTACTATAACTTCCTTTGCTGCATCCATATTTGCGTCGGTCGCTTCAACGCCCTCCGGCGGTGTAAAAGTAACGTCAACGCCTCCTTTTATATCAATGCCGAATCTGATATTGTCTATGCCTTTGATATAAACTTTTGTCATGTCGCCATAATATGTGCTGAAGCCGAAAAATACAGATGCCGAAAAAAGCAGTATCAGCAGCAATACTATGAAAAAGACAGGTTTTTTAACCTTTCTCACATTTTTACCTCCTATATCCGCCGCGAATATTTTTGTATTCCGACGCAAATTATCGTTTAATTATAACATTTTATATCCGTTTTGTCAATAGTTTGCATATAATAGGTGTGGACACAAAGCGCATATTATAAGAAGTCAAGAATAGAAAAAGGCAATTCACGAGATTTTTTGTCTTTATTTTGCCGATATTTTGCTTTTG
>CASFZT010000164.1 GCA_949299215.1 uncultured Ruminococcus sp. | reverse complement strand
TATGATATTCTAATTTAATTGTCAATATAATATTGTTAACATATTATTATGACGGAAGAAGAATTTCTCAAAGAATTTGGTTTCAGACTTAAAATGAGCAGGATGAAGCGCGGGTTTACGCAGGCGCAGTTAGGCGAAATGGTTGAAATTTCCGAACACAGGATAAGCCAGATTGAAAACGGTAAATGCAACATTACGCTAAAGAGCGTTAGTAAAATATTTGACGCTCTCGGTATTAGTTTTGAAAAATGGTTTAATTTTTAATATTGAACGGAGGAGCGTTTATGTTGACTGAAAGCCAGAAAGCAAAGCTTGCTGAATACAAGAACGTATCTACAGTGGTTGCGGCTAAGGAAAGACTTGCAAAATTATTTGATGATGGTGTATACACGGAAATTGATGCAGCCGTAAAGAATGGCGATGCGCTTACGGGCGTTGTTGCAGCTTACGGATACGTTGACGGAAATCCTGTGTATGCATTTTCTCAGGACAAGACCGTTAAGAGTGGTGCTGTAAGCAAAAAGCACGCCGAGAAAATTTGTAAGATTTATGATCTTGCAGCAAGAAATGGTATTCCTGTTGTGGGTGTTTTTGATTCTGATGGTGTTTTTGTTGAGGACGGTGCTGAAGCTCTTGCTGCATATAGCGAAATTCTTATGTGGGCAAATAACCTTTCGGGCGTTGTTCCGCAGATTTCAGTTGTTTCGGGTACGTGTGCAGGAAGTGCGGCACTTATTGCTTGTTCTGCTGATTTTGTTATTGTTACGGAAGATGCGCAGCTTTATCTGGCTGCGGGAAATGGAAAGAACGGAGAGGCTGCTGCCGAAAACGGAACAGCTAATTTGCTGGCAAAGGATGATGCGGATGCTATGGAGAAAGCAAGAAAGCTTATTTCCGTACTTCCTGCAAATAATATTTCCGCTGCTCCCGAGTTTGAATATACATCACCATCTGGTGCTGCATACGGTAATGCTGTAAAAATTGCAGAAGCTATTGTAGATGAAGGAAGCATAATTGAGCTTTCCGAGAAATTCGGCAAAGCTGCGTATACTGCAATTGCAATGATAGGCGGTTCTGCTGTAGGTATTGCCGCTACAAATAAAACAGAGGATAAGCTTACCTCCGAGGACAGCGCAAAGCTTGCAAGATTTGTAAGGACTTGTGATGCTTTTACAATTCCCGTTGTTACTGTTATTGATACGGAAGGCTTTGAGTCGGACGATAATATACGTGACCTTGCAAAGCTTGCCAGTGCATATGCGGAAGCTACAACTCTTAAAATTTCCGTTGTTACGGGTAAGGCTTACGGTTCTGCTATGACAGCCTTGGGTACGGCTAATGCAGATATGACTTTTGCGTATCCCGATGCCGTGATCGCACCTCTTGCGCCGCTTACTGCCGTTGAATTTCTTATGCATGATAAGCTTAAGGGCGTTGACGACGTTAAGTCTGAAAGAGAGAAGCTTGCGGATGAATATGCCGAAAATGAAGCATCTGCATTTGCTGCTGCCGATAAGGGATGCATAAATGAAATTATTACTGCCGAGGAAGCAAGGGATAAGATTATTACTGTGCTTGAATTTATGGCAGGAAAGAGACTTACAAAACGTCTTCCAAAGAAGCACAGCAATATGCCGTTCTGAGTTTAAAGCGGATTTTTATACATGAATAAAAAGGACAGGCTTCTGTCAAAAAATAAACGAATGGTGGTTAATGATATGAAAAGATTTAATATTACTGTAAATGGTAGAGCTTATGATGTAGCGGTTGAAGAAGTAGCCGGCGGAGCAGCGCCTGCTCCTGCTGCAGCACCGGTACAGACAGCAGCACCTGCACCAGCATCGGTACAAACGGCTGCACCGGCGCCTGTTGAGGTTTCGGCGGATGCAACACCTATCAATGCTCCAATGCCGGGTACAATTCTTGATGTTAAGGTTTCCGTTGGTTCAACTGTTTCGGAAGGACAGGTTATTGTTATCCTCGAAGCGATGAAGATGGAAAATGATATCTGCACACCTGTTTCAGGCAAGGTGGTTTCTGTAAACGTTAATAAGGGTGATACAGTAAACTCCGATGATCTCCTTGTTGTGATTCAGTAACTTGTACGGAAAGGTTGATTAAAAATGGCTAAGATTAAGGTTACGGAAACCGTTCTTCGTGATGCACATCAGTCGCTTATTGCTACTCGTATGCCCATCTCCGATATGCTCCCTATCCTTTCTAAGATGGATAAGGTAGGCTTTTACTCGGCAGAAGTATGGGGCGGCGCAACATTTGACGCTTGTTTAAGATTCCTCGATGAAGATCCCTGGGAGCGTCTGCGTATAATCAGAAAAGAAATGCCGAATACCAAGCTTCAGATGCTTTTCAGAGGTCAGAATATGCTTGGATATCGTCATTATGCCGATGATGTACTTGAATATTTTGTACAGAAGTCTGTTGCAAACGGTATTGATATTATAAGAATTTTTGACGCACTTAATGATATAAGAAATCTTAAAACGGCTATCGGAGCTGCTAAGAAAGAGGGTGCTCATGCACAGGTCGCTATTTCTTATACCTTGGGTGATGTGTTTACAGATGAGTATTATGTAAATTATGCTAAGCAATGTGAGGCTGAGGGCGCAGATTCTATCTGTATTAAGGATATGGCTGCTTTGCTTACACCTTATCGTGCTGCAGACCTTGTTAAGGCTATCAAGGGATCTGTTAAAATTCCTGTTCAGCTTCATACACACTATACATCCGGTCTTGCATCAATGTGTTTGCTTAAGGGAATTGAAAATGGTCTTGATATGATCGATACAAGTATGTCTCCTCTTGCTCTCGGCACATCACATGCTCCGACAGAGTCAATGGTTGCCGCACTTCAGGGTACGGAGTATGATACAGGTCTTGATCTTATGCTTCTTAATGAAATAAGAGATTATTTCATGGGACTTCGTAAGAAATATATCGACAGCGGTTTGCTTGATCCTAAGATGCTTGCTACAGATGCAAATGCTCTTATTTATCAGGTTCCGGGCGGTATGCTTTCGAATCTTCTTTCTCAGCTTAAGCAGGCAGGAAAAGAGGACAAGTTTATTGATGTTCTTAATGAGGTTCCGAATGTTCGTAAGGATTCCGGACAGCCTCCGCTTGTAACGCCTACATCTCAGATAGTAGGTACACAGGCTGTATTTAATGTTATTAATGGCGAAAGATACAAGACTGTTACTAAGGAATTCAAGGCTCTTGTCAGGGGTGAATACGGAAAGACTCCTGTTGATATTTCACCCGAGTTCAGTGCTATGATCCTGAAGGGAGAAGAACCTATTACTTGCCGTCCGGCTGATCTTATTGAGCCTGAGCTTGATATGCTTCGCAAGGAGTGTGCAGAGTGGATCGAGCAGGATGAAGATGTCCTCAGTTATGCAATGTTCCCTCAGGTTGCACCTAAATTTTTTGAAAAGAGAAGAAATGCCAAGGTTGGTATCAACGGCGACAAGCTTGACAAGAAAAATATGGTTCACCCAGTTTGATTTGACAACTAAAATTAACATTTATGCCACTTTCGCTGTGAAAGTGGCATTTTCATTTAAGCAGAATTATTTTATGTGAATTTTTAGCAACTATATTGCATTACATATAATTTAGCGGTATAATGATGTAAATTGAATATCTGTTGCGTATACCATTATTACAGATAGAATAAATAAAAGGTGAGGAAATAAAAATGAAAAAATTAATAACTGCATTGATAGCATTTGTAATGTGCTTTTCGGTTGTAACAAAAGCTTTTGCGGCTACACCTGATGAAACTTCTGATTCAGACTTGATTTCAGATATTAAACAGGCTATGTTAGATACATATTATGGTGATGAAAAGCCTGAATATCTGAATGTCGAAATTCTTTTGGACGATGAAGACGAGGTATATTTCAGTTTTTCTGACAGCTTTGCTACTTCTGCAAACAGAGTTTACACCGAGGCAGGCAATTACATAGTTTCTTATCTCGAAAATTGTCCTGTGGCACTGTACAAAAACAACAGGGTTTATATGATCCCCGATGCTTATAATTCAGGCGTTATTGATGACGATACACTTGAGGGCTTGACCTATTGCGGACATATGGATATAGTTCCGAAAAGCGATGATTCAGCACTTGTTATCGAAATAAAAAACAAAGTTATTGAAGAGTGTTTTGACGGCAAATCACCTGAAACTTTGAGAATTGATATTGTTGGCAGAACAAGTGACGGCGGAGTATATTAT
>CASFZT010000163.1 GCA_949299215.1 uncultured Ruminococcus sp. | reverse complement strand
ATAAATTCTGTACGTATACCGACATAACGCATATGTAATAAAAAACATATCTGAAGATGAAAGAGGCTTTTTATATGGACGCTAAGCTTGAAAAACTAAGTCAATGGATAGAAGAATCGGAAAGGATAGTATTTTTCGGAGGAGCAGGAGTTTCTACCGAAAGTGGTATTCCCGACTTCAGAAGCGTTGACGGACTTTATAACCAGAAGTATAAGTATCCGCCCGAAACAATTTTGAGCCGAAGCTTTTACTGTAGTCACCTTGCGGATTTTTATGAGTTTTACCGTGAAAAGATGCTCTGTCTTGACGCAAAACCGAATTCTGCGCATTATGCACTTGCAAAGCTCGAAAGAGCAGGTAAGCTTACGGCTGTCGTTACACAGAATATTGATGGTCTGCATTATGCCGCAGGAAGCAAGATTGTGTTTGAATTGCATGGTTCGGTACATAGGAATTATTGCTTGAGATGCGGTGCGGAGTATGACGCACAGTATATAAAAAACATAGACGGACCGCCACCGTGCGCAAAGTGCGGAGGCCTTGTAAAGCCAGATGTTGTGCTTTATGAAGAAGGACTTAATAATGCTACGGTGAACGGAGCAATTGAACATATATCACAGGCGGATATGCTTATTATTGGCGGTACATCGCTTTCGGTTTATCCCGCAAGCGGTCTTATTGATTATTTTAAGGGAGATAAGCTTGTGCTGATAAATAAAACTCCAACGCCGAAGGACGAATCGGTAGGATTGCTTATACAGGATAGTATTTGTAAGGCGCTCAGCGTTGTTGATGAGTTGTATAAGGACGAGTAAGATACAAGTGCTTTGGAATTTAAGGTGTGAAAGGAAAATAAAATGAAATTATCCGGATTTTATATTGATGATATTATAAAGCGTGCGCTGGAAGAGGATATTAATTATATAGACCTTGCAACGGATTATCTTCTTAATGATGATGATATGTCGGAAGCAGCGTTTGTTTCAAAAGCGGAGGGAGTGCTTTGCGGAATTGATATTGCTGTCAGAACTTTTAAATTTATTGATGATGATATCGAATGTGAAATAAAAATACATGACGGCGAGCAGGTGAAAAAGGGAGATGTTATCGCAGTTGTAAAGGGAAGAACCAAATCCCTGCTTAAAGGCGAAAGAACATCACTTAATATTTTGCAGCATATGTCCGGTATTGCAACGGAAACTGCAAAATATGCAAAGCTTTGCGAGGGTACAAAGGCTCATGTTACCGAAACAAGAAAGACTCTGCCCGGACTCAGGGGACTTGAAAAATATGCCGTTGTTGTGGGCGGCGGAAAAAATCACCGTTTTAACCTTTCGGACGGCGCAATGCTTAAGGATAACCATATTGATGCTTACGGCAGCCTTACAAATGCGGTTAAGGCTTTGCGTGAAAAGGTAGGACATATGGTCAAGATTGAAGTTGAGGTGCGTAACGAGGACGAGCTGAAAGAGGCTCTTGCTTGTAAGGCTGACGTTATTATGCTTGATAATATGACAACGGAGCAGATGAAAAAGTGCGTTGAGATCGCAGACGGCAAGGCTGTTCTGGAGGCTTCGGGCAATGTAAATCTTGAACGTATGAGAGAAATTGCCGAAACAGGTGTGGATATAATTTCTGTGGGCGCTCTGACACATTCCGTAAAGGCTTTTGATATTTCGCTTCGTATAGTAAAAAAATAAAAGAGGTCTTTGATATGACGATTCTTTATGATGTAAAGAATAATTTGTATGTTAATCTTACAAACAGATGTCCGTGTAATTGTACCTTTTGTATAAGACAGTACGGCGACGGTGCGTATGGCAGCGACAGCCTGTGGCTTGAAAGAGAACCTACGGTTGACGAGGTAAAAAAAGAGTTTGGTGAGTTTGATAAGGACGGCGATCTTTCTTGGTTTGAAGAGGTGGTTTTCTGCGGATATGGAGAGCCTATGGAAAGAGCGGAGGATGTTGCTGAGCTGGGAAGGTATGTCAAAGAGAAATACGGTGTAAAGACACGCCTTAATACAAACGGACTCGGCGATAAGATCAATGGCAGATCTACCGCAAAGCTGCTTGAGGGTGCTATAGATACGGTTTCCGTTTCGCTTAATGCAGGTACTAAAGATGGATATAACACCGTTACAAGACCTAAATGGGACGACGCTTTTGAGGCAATGCTTGCTTTTGCAAAGGATTGCAAGAGCTATGTCAAAAATGTGGTGTTTACGGTGGTCGATGTTATTTCGGATGACGAAATGAAAGCCTGCCGTGCAATTTCTGATGAAATGGGAATAAAATTAAGAGTAAGAAAACTTGATACTTAATATAACTTAGGCAAGATGTCCCTCGCCTTTAAGGCGGCGGCTTCCATTTACGTATTTGGCAGAGGGTACAATCCCATACTGAATACCACGGCAGCTTTGCTGCCGTTGGCCATGTTAAAAACGGGGCAAGCTTCTTATTTGAAAGGAGAAGATTAAGATGTCATTTTACGCAAAAAAAGTAATGCATAAAGGTATAGAAGTCGTTGAACTCGGCGGCGCAGGATATTATGCAATAGTTGCACCGTCAATGGGCAGCAATGTTTTAAGATTCAGAGATAACGATAAGGGTATGGAAATTTTCCGCTATTCGGATACTGTTTCTATACCGGAGATAATGAATGCACAGGAGATATGGGGACTTCCTACGCTTTATCTTCCGAACAGACATGATAACGGTATTCTGCGTACATCTGATGCAGTTTACAGACTTCCCGTGAATGAGGAAAGATTTAAAAATCACCTGCACGGCTTTTTGCATAAGAGAGCGCATAAGATAAAGGAAATGGGCGCAGATAATAATCGTGCTTTCGTTGTAACGGAGTATAAATATGACGAAAACGACTATTTCTTTAATTGCTTCCCGATTAAGTTTACCGCAAAGATCACAATTGAAATTTCCGCAGACGGCTTGAAGCATACACTTTCTCTTACAAATAATTCAAAGGTTATGATGCCGATATCCGTTGCAACTCATACTACAATAAATGCACCGTTTGCAGACGGCGGAATTCAGCAGGATATAAGACTGCAGGTACCTTGTGAAGAAAAGCTTGTTTTTGATAAAAAACGCTGGCTGCCTACGGGAAAAAAAGCAAAGCTCAAGGATTACGATATGCAGTATAAGAACGGAACAATGTGTCCCGTGCTTAAGGATATCTGCAATGATATGTATACCGCAGGTACGGTCAAGCTTGACGGAAAGGATTTCCACGGCTGCGTTATGACCGATACCGCAAGCGGAAAGAAGATCTGCTATGAGGTAGATGATAATTACAAATTCTGGATAATCTGGAATCACGAGGGGTTTATGAATTATTTCTGCCCCGAGCCGATGACCGCACAGGTTAATGCCGCAAATCTTGATATGCCGGCAGAGCAGAGCGGATACAGAGAAATAAAGCCTAAGGAAACATATACGGCAGTTCAGAGATTTTTTACTACTATCTGATTTATTTTGTTTACTTGATCTACTACGATACTACTTTGGAACGGCATTGCAATGTTGAATAATGCTTGTTACTGATCTTGAAAGGATGCACTACAAATGCTGATAGGATACCAAGGGATAATAGGAAGTCATTGCGAAAGGGCTGCAAGGATATTGGCGGATAATGCAAAAATGCTTTATGCAGAATTTGTTCCGCTGATAAGTTCCACAGATGTTGTGAAAGCGCTGAAAGACGGCAGTATACATTACGGAGTGCTTGCTGTGTATAATTCGATAGGCGGTACGGTGTTGGAGACTGTGGAAGCTTTTAAGAACTTTGAGTATAAAAAGATTACGGCGGTTATTATGCCGATACATCAATGTATGTATAAGGTAAAGGCGTATGTTCCGAACGAATCCATCAATAGGATAGTTTCACACCGACAGGCACTGAAACAAACACAGAAGATGATAAAAAAATATTTTCCGTATGCAAAGCTCGTTGAAATGGAAGATACGGCACTTGCAGCTAAAAGACTTGCGGAAGGGGAGTATGATAAGTATACGGCAGTTATTTGCAGCAGAAATGCAGGTGAATATTACGGACTTGAAATGATGTATGAAAATATAGAGGATGATGCTGCAAATTCCACAATGTTCTATCTTATCGAAAAAGCGTGAAAATAACTGCCGAATCTGACAAGATTCGGCAGTCTGTTTTTATGAGGCTGAATAACGAACCGTGTAAATGCCAATAATAACCACAAATAAAAGTGGAGGTAAACTATTATGGCAAACAGAAATCACGGTTTAAGTGAAA
>CASFZT010000162.1 GCA_949299215.1 uncultured Ruminococcus sp. | reverse complement strand
ACTCCGTAAGGGAAGAACCTTTAAATTTTATTAAAGTATTATTGTTGTAATTACTGTCTGCGGCTTTGCGTCACAGGCATTTTTTTATTATACACAATAATTTTTATCAGAAAGGACTGTCATCTATGAAAAAATATGTGTTGACCTGTTGTTTGTGTGCTGTAAGCATGATTTTTTCGAGCTGTTCCCTATTTAATAAAACAGCAGAAACAAATACCGAAAGTGACCCGAGCGTTTCCGAACTGCAATCGCAGATATCTTCTCTGCAAAGCCAGGTTGAAGAACTTAAAAAGCAAACCGTACCCAATATTTCTTATAAAGATAAAGACGATTATCTTTTGGGAAAGAATAATCCTGCTGTAAGTGAAGCCGTTTCTGTAAAAGAAGAGGTTATGGCTGATCTTCCCAAAACAATAACCATAAAAGGTACAGAATACAGCACCTCGCTTACTTCTCTTAAACTTAGCAATATGGATCTCACAAATGAAGATATAAAAGATCTGAAATATATGGTGAATCTTGAAGATCTTCAGATATATCAGAATAACATAACCGATATTACTCCTCTTAAGGGTTTGACAAATCTTACAAGTTTATCACTTTTTAAGAATCAAGTAAGCGATCTTTCTCCTCTTGCAGGACTTATAAATCTTGAAAGTCTGTATTTAAGATCAAATAATATTACTGATATTTCGTCTTTGGATGGTCTTGTAAATTTAAAGATACTTGATGTTTCCGAAAATAATATTAGTGATATAACACCTTTGAATGAATTGAAGCAGCTTACCTTACTGCGTCTTAATGATAATAATATTTCAAGTATTACGGCGCTTGAAGGAATGTCGCATATGAACCGTTTACATTTGCAGAATAACAATATCTCCGATATCTCGGTTGTTGCGGATATGGCTGAGCTGAATGAGCTTTATATTCAGAATAATAATGTTGAAGACTTGGGACCGGTAGCTTCCTTGCCGATACTTGAATGGCTTAAGGTCAATAATAACCCTGTTTCCGATCTGCGGTTGCTTTCGTCTGTTTCTACACTTAAAAAGCTTTATATTTCCGGTACAAACTATGATAATGAAACGATTGAGTATCTTGAACAGGAACTGCCGGAATGTAAATTGGTATTGTAATTTTTTAAGGCGATACTGCGCGATTATCACGCAAAATCACCATAAATAATATGTAAATTTTATTTTTGGAGGAAACTCAAAATGATCATTATTTTAAAGAACAATGCAAAAGAAAAATCTATTGTCAAGCTTGAAGAACTGCTTCAGGCTAAGCATATCAAAACTAATCATATTCAAGGTATAAATCAGAATATTATTGGTCTTATCGGTGATACTTCCTGTATTGATATGGACAACCTTTATGCTCAGGATTGTGTTGAATCGGTAAAACGAGTTCAGGAACCTTATAAAAATTCAAATAGAAAATTCCATCCCGATAATACCGTTATTTCTATAGGAAACACCAAAATAGGTGATGGCTCCTTACAGATAATTGCAGGTCCTTGTTCTGTTGAAAGTGAAGAACAGATAATTACCACTGCCATTGCCTGCAAACAGGCCGGTGCAACAATGCTTCGCGGTGGTGCATTCAAGCCAAGAACTTCTCCATATTCTTTCCAGGGACTTAAAGATGAGGGTATCAAGCTTCTTCTTAAGGCTAAGGCAGAAACAGGGCTTCCTATTGTTACTGAGATCATGAGCCAGTCCGATATTGACCTTTTTACAGATGTTGACGTTATTCAGGTCGGCGCAAGAAATATGCAGAACTTTGAGCTTCTTAAATCTCTCGGCAGATGCAACAAGCCTATCCTTCTTAAAAGAGGTCTTGCAAACACACTTGAAGAGCTTCTTATGTCCGCAGAATACATTATGTCCGAAGGCAATATGAATGTAATTCTCTGCGAAAGAGGTATCCGTACCTTTGAAACAATGACAAGAAACACATTTGATGTTTCAGCTATTCCCCTCCTCAAAGAAAAATCTCATCTTCCTATCTGTGCCGATCCTTCTCACGCAACAGGTAAGACTTCTCTTATTGAGTCAATGTCTCTTGCTGCAATTGCCGCAGGTACGGATGCTCTTGAAATTGAAGTGCATAATGATCCCAGAAGTGCACTTTCCGACGGTGGTCAACAGCTTACTCCTGCAATGTTCTCCGATATAATGGAAAAAATTCGTGGACTTTGCAATTACTTTGGAAGAAAAATCGGCTGATATTTGCAAAAGGAGGATCTCACCTGCACTGGTGAAACAATATAGATATGCAATACAGAAAAATTACGGTGTCCGCATCGGGAGTTTATGATATCATAATCAGCAGTGGTTTGCTTGAAAATGCTGCCGATTACATACAAAGTATTACCAAGGCAAAAAAAATTGCTATTATTACCGATGATAATGTAGATGCTTTATATGGTGAAAAGCTTTTACGCTGTCTTACTGACAAGGGATTCAATGCTGTAAAATTTGTATTTCCACACGGTGAAGCTTCTAAATGCGAAGGTACATTATTCAGGATATATAGCTTTTTATGCGAAAATCATATAACCCGTTCTGACTGCCTTATTGCACTTGGCGGAGGTGTTGTCGGTGATATTACCGGGTTTGCTGCGGCTACTTTTCTTCGTGGTCTGGATTATATACAGATCCCCACTTCCCTGCTTGCACAGGTTGATTCATCCGTAGGCGGAAAAACAGCGATAGATATTCCGGAGGGTAAAAATCTTGTCGGTGCATTTAAACAGCCAAGGCTTGTTTTGTGTGATACAAGTACACTTTCTACACTTCCAGAAAAGTTCCTTATAGACGGAATGGGAGAGGTTGTAAAGTATGGAATGATAAAATCTGCTCCGTTGTTTGAAATTCTTGAAAATCGTACTATTGATGATATTATGGATATTGCCGATGATATTATTGAGCAGTGCGTTTCGATAAAACGTGATGTTGTAGAAGCGGATGAATTTGACAAGGGTGAACGAATGCTACTTAATTTCGGACATACACTTGCACATTCAATTGAGCAGTATTACAATTATACCGGAATCACTCATGGAATGGCTGTTGCTGCCGGTATGAGAATAATTACCGAAATTGCAGAAAAACATGATATGGCAAAATCAGGTCTTGCAAAACGTCTTGTTAAATGCATGGATAATTATTCTCTTAATACAAAAATTGAACCGACTGCACAACAGCTTGCACAGGCTTGTCTTAATGATAAGAAACGTGAAAGTGATAATATAAGTATTATAATTTGCAGTGATATCGGAAAATCATCTGCCGTAAAAATGGCAGTTGATAATTTCCTTAAGCTGCTTTCTGAATAATCGGAGAAACGTAATATGAACGTAAAAATTACTCCTGCAAAGCTTATAGGTAAAGTAAATGCGCCATCATCGAAAAGCTTTTCCCACAGAATGATTATTGCCGCCGCTCTTGCTAACGGCGTTTCTGAAATAAGCAATATAAATCCATCAGCCGATATTGATGCAACTGTCAGAGCCATGACTGCTCTCGGTGCTAAAATTATTTGTGACGGAAGCGTCTATACCATAAAAGGAATTGAAAATCCTTCATTAAATGCAATTATTGACTGCGGTGAAAGCGGTTCTACATTGAGATTTATTATTCCGATAGCTGCTGCTTTGGGGTGTGGTACGGAATTTTTAGGCTCAGGAAAACTTCCTACACGACCAATTATGCCATATAAGCGTGAATTATCTAAAAAGGGTATTAATTTTATACATACCGATGGTATCATGCCATTTTCAATTAATGGTAAGCTTGAGGGCGGAGATTTTTATTTTGAGGGAGATATTTCCTCCCAATTTATTACAGGACTTTTGTATGCACTTCCTCTTTGTAATGAAGACAGCAGAATTATTCTCACCTCTCCGCTTGAATCCAAGCCTTATGTTGATATGACAATTGCATCTTTGGAAAAATTCGGAATAAAAATCACAGAAACTGTTGTAGAAAATGGCTGCCTTATATATAATGTATCTGGAAATCAGAAATACACACCTGCAGAATGCCATGTTGAAGGCGATTATTCTCAGGCGGCATTCTTTTATACTGCAAATGCGCTTGGCTCTGAAATTGTTATAGTAAATTTAAATGAAAATTCTGTTCAAGGCGATAAAAAAATTCTTGAAATTATTGAAAAAATAGGTTATAATAAAGGAAGTAATTATTTGCCGTTTACGATTGACGCTGCAGATATTCCGGATATTGTTCCGATTTTAACAGTTTTGGGCTGTTTTACTGACGGTGAAAGTAAAATAGTAAACGCAAAAAGATTGAAAATTAAGGAAAGTGATCGTTTAACGGCAATT
>CASFZT010000161.1 GCA_949299215.1 uncultured Ruminococcus sp. | reverse complement strand
CTCCCTTGTTAAGAGTCGGAATAAGGATATTTTTCAGATAATTGACAAATTTATCACCTGTGTCAAATGTTGAGATATTTGTGTGGATTGATATAGATTTCGAAATAACGTTCATCGTTATATCAGAAAAGGTGAAATAGGAGATTTGAGAGCAAGCATAACTTCTTTAAGCTCCTCCACAGCAGCTTTCTTATAAGTTTTTATATCATATTCTGTTCTGCAAGTGCAAGTCCCTCAATCGCAGATCTGATAAAATCATCATCATTGAAGCCAATCTTATCGGCAACAAGCGTAACTTTATACTTTTGAGTCAGGCAAGCTCTCAATGAAAATGTGATAGCCGCTGCAAAGCAAATGCTCAAAACTTTTTTTAATTCCAATTTTCATATGATTCTCTTATCAATTCCTGTATAACGATACATTTTCAAAGCCGTCCAACAGCTTATCAAGATATTTAAAGGATAGCCTTGCACCATTTGCAACACACGAAATAGGGTCATTTGCAATGTGACACGGCACTCCCAATTCCTTTGCCATAAGCTTGTCCAATCCTACAAGCAGTGCTCCTCCGCCTGTCAGATAAACTCCGTTCCGGCATATATCTCCGACAAGCTCCGGCGGTGTATTTTCAAATACACTCTTTGCCGCAAATATTATCTCATTTATCAGATCAATAATTGCCTCATAAATATCATAATCGGTAATCTGTATTTGTTCCGGCAGTCCTCTCACAAGATGTCTGCCTTTTATAAACATAACTCTGCTTCCGTCAGGGTCATATACATTTGTAACCGTAAGCTTTGCATTTTCGGCTGTTTTTTCTCCTATCAGCACTCTGTAACGATTGCTTATATACTTTACAATTGCCTTATCAAACTTATTTCCGGCAACCTTTATCGAATTCTTAGCAACTATTCCGTTCATTGAAATAATTGCAATATCGGTAGTTCCGCCGCCTATATCAACGACCATATTTCCGTTCGGAGTAGATATATCCACTCCCGAACCAAGCAATGCTGCAATAGGTTCTTCTATAAGATAAACTTTTTTGGCACCTGCAATTTTTGCAGCCTCCACGACCGCTCTACTTTCTACATCTGTTATTGATGACGGCACGCACATAACTATACTCGGCATCAGCAGCTGTTTTCCTGTAACCTTTTCAATAAACGCCGTTACCATATATTCCGTCATTTTATGATCTGAAATAACTCCGTCACTAAGCGGTCTTATAACCGATATATGCTCGGGTGTTTTGCCTATCATTCTATACGCTTCATTTCCTACTGCTATTACCTCGTTGTTTTTTTTATTAAAAGCAACAATTGACGGCTCATTAAGCACTATTCCTTTATTGCCCATTGTTATCATAACATTTGCCGTACCTAAATCTATACCAATATCCATATAAAACTTCGCCTTTCCTATTGTTTGGTTACCGCAGCAGCAACCGCAATAACCTGTGCCGCACCCATATCCAGCAGCACCCTTGCACACTCATTAATCGTCGAACCGGTCGTCATAACATCATCACAGACAATAACTGTCTTTCCTTTTATATCAACATCCGGATTTGCATAATACTTTCCTTTTACGCTTGCCATGCGTTCTTTCTTTGACATCGTATGCTGTGCCCTTAAGGTATCATGTCTTTTCAGGATATCCTCCTGCATAGCAACACCCATGATGTCCGAAAGTTCTTTGCCCAAAAGAGCTGCTTGGTTATATCCTCTTACTCTTTTCTTTCGCTTTGACATCGGCACGGGAACTATAAAATCAGCTTTGAATTTATAATCATCATTCTGCATATCCTTGTAAAGCTTTTCAGCGACAATGTGAGGAAATATCATATTCTTTGTTTCCTTAAGATATATAACCGCACTCTGAGCCGTATCGTCATAATAATATGCAGCATAGCATCGTGAAAACAAAGCTTTTCTTTTCCTGCACACACAATATATATTATTATTTCCGCATTTTCGGCAAAACTCTTTTCCCGTTTCCGGCAAATCATCCAGACACTCCTGACAATACTTTTTATTCCATTCTATCACCTTGCCGCACAGTGGACATCGGTTCGGCAATATCAAATCAAGAATAAACTCAGCTATCATCCCTCGATCTCCTTAATTATCATATCGGTAAGGCAGGTATATCTGAAAGTTCTCTGATTATTTGCGATCATAGCCTTGATAAGATTCATTGAACCCACGATCACAAGTATCTTTTTAGCACGGGTAACTGCTGTATAGAGCAAATTCCTGTAATACAGCTTGTCAAAACCTCCAAGCAGAGGCAATATCACTGCATTAAACTCACTGCCCTGACTTTTGTGCACGGTAATTGCATACGCCAGCTCTATCTGGTCGAGCATTTCCGTTGTATACTCCGCCACACGTCCGTCAAAATCTATATACATCTTACTTTCTTTTTTTATGACCTTAACAATAGTTCCTATATCTCCGTTAAAAATTCCCGTTCCTGTTTCTCCATCTTTTTTCCATATAATATCGTAATTGTTTTTTATCTGCATGACCTTATCGTTATCACGATAGGTATAAATCATACTCTTTATTTCAGACTTTCCCTTTTCCGGAGGGTTAATGGCAAACTGAAGCGACTTATTAAGATCGGTTACACCAAGAATTCCTTTTCTTGACGGACAAAGAACCTGTATATCGTCAAGCGGAGAATAGTTATATGCTTTAGGCAATCGTTCGGCACACAATTCCACGACCGTCTCCACGGCAGCCTGATGATCCAATCTTTGCATAAAATAGAAATCGGTATCCTCTTGCTGCAGCACTATATTTTCTCCCTTTACTATTCTATGTGCATTTGTAACTATACAGCTTTGCTGTGCCTGACGGAATATTTCCGTAAGCTGTACCACTGAAAGCTTTTTACTGTCCATCATATCCTTCAAAACATTTCCTGCTCCGACAGACGGCAGTTGATCACTATCTCCAACCATAATAAGCCGGCAGGAAAGCTTCAACGCTCTTAGCAGACTTTCAAACAGCAATGTATCGACCATCGACATTTCATCAATTATCATAACATCACACGGAAGTGGGTCTGTTTCATCATGCTTAAATTTAGGCTTTCCCGAATTATCAAACATAACTTCCAGCAAACGATGTATCGTTTTAGCGTCATAACCGGTTAAATCGGAAATACGCTTTGCGGCTTTTCCGGTAGGTGCGGCGATCTGGACTCTCATACCTCTTTGCTCATAAAGCGATATCATCGCCTTAAGAGTAGTGGTTTTGCCCGTACCCGGACCGCCTGTCAATATTATAAAGCCTTTTGACAATGCAAGTGCAATTGCCTTTCTCTGCTGTTCGGCATATTTAATACTCTTTGACGCTTCTTCAATATCAATAAGCTTCGTATAATCATACTCCGAATCCTTCATAAAGGAATTAAGCACATTAAGTCTGCCGGCAATATAATTTTCAGCTTTATAATAATCATACAAATACACATAATCGGTATCATTCTTATTATATATGTAAAGGTTATTTTCTGTACACTCGTTCATTATACATTCGTCTATTGCTTTTTCGCTAACATCCAGCAATCGCAATGCAATATCAACAAGCTTTTTATACGGAAGGCAGGTATGTCCACCCTTTATTACATTCTGATACAGGATATAAGCAACCCCGGCTTTTATTCTGCCATAGCTGTCCATTGAAACATTCATACTTTCCGCCATGTCTTCTACCGTTTCAAAATCAAGTTCAATTCCGAAATCGCACAAAACATACGGATTTTCCTTTATAACGTCAATTGTATACTGTCCCCATTTTTTCCATGCTTTCATTGCATATGAAGGTTTAATTCCATATCCCGACAAAAACATCATAAGTGAACGAACACCATACACTTTTTTATACTCAATAGTGATCTCTTCTGCTTTTTTATTGGTTATACCCTTTATATTCACAAGCTTATCGGGTTCATTTTCAATAACTTCAAGCGCTTTCTCACCAAATTCATCTACAATTCTTTTGGCAAGAGTTGCACCTATTCCCTTTATAACTCCCGATGAAAGATATTTTAAGATTGCCGACGCTGTTTCAGGCATTTTACGCACACAGCTTTCGGCAGAAAACTGCGACCCGTATTTTGGGTGCATAATATATTTTCCGGTAAGAGAAAGCTCCTCGCCCTCTTCAATATTTCCGAGCAGTCCCACTACTGTAACATAATTATCACCGACATCAAGCTCAAGCACAATATATCCGTTTTCGGAATTTGCAAATAAGACCTCGTCAACAACACCTTCAAGCTCTATATTTTCATTATTATCCGACTGCATTCCTTCAAATCATTCCTTCTTGGATATTAGCTTTTGCTCACATACATTTACA
>CASFZT010000160.1 GCA_949299215.1 uncultured Ruminococcus sp. | reverse complement strand
TGCATGATTTTTGAGTCAGTTATTCAAAAACATGCAATTTGTCAATATTTTCCTGCAAATGTACAAGTATCGTCGGACAAGGTTTGCACAGCACTGCCTAAAATAGAGGATCCGTCATACCATTTTATTTTCAGGGAGGGCCAAACATGGCATTTAAAAATGAATATTTGAAAAAGGTTTATGCTAATGTTGAAAAGCGTAATCCGGGCGAAACCGAATTTCTCCAGGCTGTAAGAGAAGTTCTCGAATCCTTTGAACCCGTTGTTGAAAAGGACAAGTCCTATGAAACAAACGGCATCATCGACAGAATCGTAGAACCCGAAAGATTCATTCAGTTCAGAGTTTCTTGGGTTGATGACAACGGTAATGTTCAGGTAAACCGTGGCTTCCGCTGCCAGTTTAACTCTGCTATCGGACCTTACAAGGGCGGTCTCAGACTCCACCCCTCCGTATGCGCTTCCGTTATCAAGTTCCTCGGCTTTGAACAGATCTTCAAGAACAGCCTTACAGGTCTGCCTATGGGCGGCGGCAAGGGCGGCTCCGATTTCGACCCCAAGGGCAAGTCCGACAGAGAAGTTATGGCTTTCTGCCAGAGCTTTATGACAGAGCTTTCCAAGCACATTGGTGCTGACACAGACGTTCCCGCAGGCGATATCGGTACAGGTGCTCGTGAGATCGGCTATATGTTCGGTCAGTACAAGCGCCTCCGCAACGAGTTTACAGGCGTTCTCACAGGCAAGGGTCTTTCCTACGGCGGTTCTCTTGTAAGAACAGAAGCTACGGGCTATGGTCTTTGCTACTTCACTGAAGAAATGCTCAACTGCATGAAGAATGACAGCTTCAAGGGCAGGACCGTTGTAATTTCCGGTTCCGGCAACGTTGCTATCTATGCTACACAAAAAGCCACTCAGCTTGGCGCCAAAGTAGTTGCGCTTTCCGACTCCAACGGCTATATCTACGATCCTAACGGCATCAATCTTGATGTTGTAAAACAGATCAAGGAAGTTGAAAGAGGAAGAATCAAGGAATACGTTGACAGAGTTCCCGGTTCTATATACACAGAGGGCTGTAAGGGTATCTGGAATATCAAGTGTGATATTGCTCTCCCCTGCGCTACACAGAATGAGCTTGACGGAGATGCTGCAGACACACTCATCAAAAATGGCGTAATTGCTGTTGCCGAGGGTGCAAATATGCCTTCTACTCCCGAGGCTGTTGAGAAGTTCCTTGCTGCAGGAGTGCTCTTCGGACCTGCTAAGGCTGCAAACGCAGGCGGCGTTGCTACATCCGGTCTTGAAATGTCCCAGAACAGCGAAAGGCTCTCCTGGACATTTGAAGAAGTTGACGCTAAGCTCAAGGGTATTATGGTCAACATCTTCCACAATGCTTACAATGCTTCCAAGGAATACGGTCATGAAGGCAACCTCGTAATGGGCGCCAATATTGCAGGCTTCCTCAAGGTTGCAGACGCTATGAAATGGCAGGGCGTTGCATATTAATCCGCATCACTCATATTTCAATAAAAGGCTGCTGCAGCGTTCGCTGCAGCAGCCTTTTTTCTATTCACGTTCCCTAGGCGTTACAAGCAGTATCGCATAAGGTGAGTTTATCTGTGCGGGATATGTTTCCGCAAGCATACCGTCATAATAAACTGCGACCTCATCTCCGACATTAAAATGCGTCACGCTGTCCTTATACTGTACATTCAGCGAAACCACAATAACATCACTGCTGTTTAGTTCGTCCTCGCCGTCATTAACATCTATCGTAATGCTGTTTTCAGTCGTTTCAGAAACCACGCCTTTTACGCTTTCCTCATTGTCTATCACATAGTTAAGACTTTTTCTGCATGAGCAAAATGTAAGACAGATACAGATAACAGCTAATACAAATTTAAATATTTTCACACCTATACACCTCCAATAAAAAGAAAAAGGCCACCCCTATGCAGACGAAGCGACCTTAAGTGGAGCTATCTATCAGATTCGAACTGACGACCTCATCCTTACCAAGGATGTGCTCTGCCTACTGAGCTAAGATAGCGCATTCTTTTAATGCTTGATTATTATACCGCATTTTTTTACAAATGTCAATACTTTTTTGAAAATTTCTCTCTTAAATGAATATATCGGAACATTCATGCCAATAATTCCCTTACCAAAACATAAAAAGGGGAATTGCTATGAAATCAAAGGTTTTCGTTTTACAGACAGCGTTACTTATCGGAATGGTAGTTTCAATTTTTTCGCTTGGGGTACAGTCGGGAGCAGAAGCACGCAGCAATATCTCGGAAGATGTATTTCGTCTGCATATAATTGCAAATTCCGATTCTCGGGAGGATCAGGCTCTCAAACTGAAAATACGCAATGCCATACTTGAAGAAAGCGGCGATATTTTTGACGGCGCACTCTCGGCGAAAGAAGCCGCAAAGCTTGCAAATGCGCACTTAGACGATTTTTGCAGAACGGCAGAAAAGGTAATTTACGAAAACGGCTATGACTATGATGTAAAATGCGAAATAACCGAAATGTACTTTGATGAACGGACCTACGGAAGCGTTTCACTTCCTGCCGGAAATTACAACGCACTCAGAATATGTGTAGGCAATGCCGAGGGTAAAAACTGGTGGTGCGTTATGTTTCCGTCACTTTGTCTGCCTGCGGTCACGGATACGGACGAGGTTCTTGAACGTGCGCTTGATGACGGTGCTCTCACCGAAGAGGAAGTCGAAATACTGAAAAACCCTTCAAATTATGAAGTGCGTTTTTACTTTGCCGACCTTATTGAAAAGCTTGCGGGATATATTAAAAAGCAAACAAAAACAGGAACGGAATGATCTCCGTTCCTGCATACATATAACTCTTCACTCTATATTTGAATCGTAAAACTCAATGAAACGCTCAAACATATCAGTATCCAGACGATTGCACCATCTTTTACGGTCGAGATTTTTATTGATATAGTCCGCCTTATCGGCAATAAA
The DNA here is from genome assembly GCA_949299215.1 of uncultured Ruminococcus sp. Taxonomy (GTDB): domain Bacteria; phylum Bacillota; class Clostridia; order Oscillospirales; family Ruminococcaceae; genus UMGS363. The sequence goes on along the minus strand of CASFZT010000160.1, from coordinate 1,511 downwards.
GCGTTCTTTGTTTTCCTCCGCCAGATAGTCATAATCAAGAGTATCAAGCCAATCATCAAAGCCTGCATTAAGCTCATTTACATATGTATCATCATAAAAGCAATTATGACCCTTATCTTCAAGAAGTATAAAATCAAACCTCGGATCATCCTTATATTTATCGTAATAAACATCATAGCCGACCTCGGGCGGCAAGACATCATCGTCTTTGCTGTGGACTATCATAACCGACGCATCGGTTGCGGCAAAACCGTCCATAGCAGTATTTTCCGCATATTTTCCGTAATTGATCCTCTCGTGCAGATTTACAAACGGCATCATCAAATATATAAATTCGCCCGCCTGCTGTTTGCCCTCAAATTCAAACATATCCGAAGAGCTGTTAAAGCCTGCACACGATATAACGGCTTTTACATCAGAGTGATATTTAAGGACGCTGTCGGCGCAGTATCCGCCCCAGCTATGTCCGAACAGCACTATCGGAAGGTCCGGAAAATCCTCATTCTGCTTTACAAAGGATATTGCACGGTCAAGGTCTGAAACTCCCTGCGGAAGTCCGCCAAGACCTTCTCCTTCACTTTCATCACAGCCTGTAGCGTCAAATGCGAAAACATAATATCCGTTCTTTGCAAAACAATCTATACAGTTAAGATACGAGTTATGTCCGCCGCCTCCGAAGCCGTGCGCCATTACAACGATACCTCGTTGGTCGCCGCCCGAACTGTACATATATCCCGTAAGCATCTGTCCCTTATCGGACGGAAATTTATACTGTGTGCTTTCCAGTCCGTCAAAATCTTCAAGATAAAGTTTGAGCGGCTCGTAGCTTTCATAACGGTTATTAAACTGCATATTATAGACAGCCGCGGACAATATCCATATGCCCGAAACAAAATGTACCGCCAAAGCACATATTACGGATATTATAATGGTCAGCAGCATTGGAGACTGCCGTCAGGCACGGACGGACTGCATCTCGTAGTCGGCCTTGACATCCTGATAAAAGGCTGCCTGAGCAGTCATCATGTACGGAGAGAGCCAGAGAAAGCCGATACCGAGAGTAATGACACAGAGCAAAGCCCAGCCTATGAAACTCAACTGGAGGTAGAACAGGTCGAACTTGCGTCCTTTCATCATCCTGCAGCTCAGGCTGATAGCCTCATTGGCTGAAAGTTCCGGCCTGTCAACGAGGATATACGGAGTCATTGCATAGGAATACGCCTTCACGATACCGGGCACTATCAGGAGCAGACACCACAGAAATATGTAGACAGCCATCAGGAGCTGTCCTCCGACAATATGGCCCCAGTTCCTGAAGCCTGAGGTAAAAAGATTGCTTACAACATCCGTATTGCCCTCCTGATACAGTCTGTTGAATGTATTATAGTATCCCACCTGCAAAGGAGCAAGAAACAGCACGGTCAGCAGCAGGGACGCTCCGGAAGTTCCGGCCACGACCCATTCCGGGACAAACGGAAGGAAACCGTTGCCGAGTATGGAGGAAGGGGCAG
>CASFZT010000159.1 GCA_949299215.1 uncultured Ruminococcus sp. | reverse complement strand
ACACGGACAAGGCCGTGGAACTGTTTGCCGATTCGGTGCCGATGTATTATTGTCGTGGAAATCATGAGACTCGTGGCGCAATGGCACCGAGATTCAAGGAATATTTCAATCAGGGTGTCGATGAACTGTATTATATGTTCCGTCAAGGTCCCGTGTGTTTTGTCGTTCTTGATTGCGGTGAAGACAAGCCCGATGACCATTGGGTTTATTATGGCTTAAATGATTTTTCCGCTTTCCGTGAGGATCAGGCTGACTTCCTGAAAAAGGAATTGAAAAGCCGGGAATTTACGCAGGCTTCCTGCCGTATATTGATCAATCACATTCCTTTGTGGGGAAATGACTATGATTATGTTCTAATAGACAGTAACCCTGCTCTTAATTTATTTACAATCAATGGACTTGTCGTTGCTGATAGTGTCATTATTCCCGTACAGGCTGAACCTTATGCGTGTGATGGTTTAAATGATCTATTTCATACGATTGCTACTGAAAAAAACAAATCAATCCCGATTTAAAGATTGATGGTATCTTGATTACCATGACAGATGCCCGTACCAATCTTTCAAAGCATATCGCCAATAAAGTTCGAGAAAACTACGGTCAGCATATACGCGTATTTAAAACAGAAATACCTCGCGTTGTTAAAACAAGTGAAGCTTCTTTAAGTGGACAGGCATATGATTTTTCATTATCTTTGTGACTTTATCCATCAGAGCTTCTGCTTCATCGGAAATCTGTTCGGCGGTGTCTGCAAAAATATCCTTTAATTTTACATACTGTTCTGATGTGAATACAGGAGCGTTCACAGAAAGTCCGTTCTCATTTGCCAGAACATATCCCTTGCGAACCATATCAGCGGCTAATGCCCTATCGTTCTCGCCGAAACTTTCCGCCTTACCTTTTGCAATATCACAAAAAACATTTGCAATGTTGTGTCGGAAATGGTGATGTACCATTTCGCCGTTGACAGGGAAATCCATAAACTGAATATAGTCGCCGTTTGCGGTTGTCAGATTGGAAATTCCGAAACAGAACTGTGATTGCCAATAGCTGTTCTTTCCTTTTTCACAACCAAAAACAAAGCACTCCGTTCCAAACTTATCTACCGGATAAACAAGCTCAATTTTGCTTGGGAGAATATCGACCACAGCTTCGTACAAAATGAATGACGCTATCTGCCATTTAAAAACACTGTCATTCATATCTGAGCCGTAAAATCCTATATTGCGAATTTCCTGTTCACGCTCCGTAATGGCGTTCTGCACAATGTCTGCGATACGCTCACGCAAAGCTGTTGTTTTCGAGTTGACCTCGTTTGTGAAATCTTCTGTGAAAATCACGATGTTTGTGTAATAGCGGTTTCCGTCCTTTTTAAGCAAATCATATTCAAGAAGCTCGTTCAGCTTATCTTCCATATACGGAAGAGCGACACCGATTTCCAAGCTGATTTGCTCCGCACTCAGCTTATCATTGTAACAGGCAAAAAGAATATTCTGAGATATTTTGCTGTCGCCTATGTGATAATAACGGTTATTTCCTTTTCCCCAATACGCAATAAAAAGCTCCTTTGGGTTGTAGCTCTGACTACCATAATTTCGTTCCATATTCATACCTTCTTTCAGAATTTGGCGTGATTTAAAAAGCAGGTACTTGACCATACTTTCGCTTATGGAGAGCTTATCGGAAATTTCTGAACACGACATATTTTCGATATAATAGAGCACAACTGCCTTACGGTATTTTTCGGTAAGAAGCGTGAGTTCACGGCGAAGCAGATACAAGCTTTCATCCTCGTCCTGAGAAAAATTATCATCACTGAATATATTTTCCGTAAGCTCGCACTCCTTATTTTTTGCTCTGTTCTTGCACCAACCTTTGTATACATTGCCTGCAGCCGCCCACATAAATCCGTAAAACGCTTTTTCGTCACGCAGATTATCAGCCGACTTATATATTTCAAGAATAATATCCTGAGCCAAATCCTCTGCCTCAAACTGATTTGGAGTACGAACGACACAATAAGACAGCAGCACTTTCGCTATTTCAGAAATTTTATTGTCGAGTTCTTGCCTTTCCAACATAGCACCTCCTTTTTTGTATTCATCACCGGTGATTTCACTAATATAGTGGAACGAAATTGGATTTGGTTAAACTTTGATCGAAAAAAATTTTTTAAGCATTACGAAGGTCACTTATTCTTGCCGGTATCTTTATATGAATTATATCATAAAGAAGCGGAAACGGCAATAATAAGCTATGCAAAAATCCCGTATCCGACATTACATCGGATACGGGATTTCTCAATATTCCAGATAAAACCAACCTCACATTCAGATTTCAATAAGGAACTTGCCCCGTAATTCAACGCGGCAAGCCGCAGCGAAGCTGCGATGAAGTTTCAGTTGGGGATTGAACCCCAACTGAAACTGAATATGTCCCCCACCTCCTTAGAGGCAGGGGACATATTGCCTAAGTTATAATTGCAACAATCCAATCTACAATTGTCATATACTTATCTCTGTAATATTTCATTGACTGCTTTTTCAACAGTCTGATAGAATTGTTCTTTTCCGAGTAATGCGTGAAAAGTGCAGTCATCAGGTTCATCCACATCATATGCAATGGAAAATTCGGTTTGCTCAATTTGTATGTCAACAAAAAACTGATTGCATACACCGTTTATCACAATACATTTGTAATCGTCTAACCAATCAATGTGGTAATTCAAATGACTGATATGTGCTGTCTCAAGTCTTGCGCTCAACTCACCATGAGAATAATCATACAGCAATTCATCAAATGCTGTAAACTGTTCTGTAGGAACGCTGTCAAGGTAATGGATGATTTTCTTTTTCTTGGTTTGAAACATAATTACACCTCTCACAGCAATAATTGCTACGGTTTTATTATACCACATCTCTTTAAGGCACAAGCATCACAAGGATACTTGTGCCTTAAAGTTTATCCTATTTCAAGACAAGAATTAACACGAGGTCTTTTCACTGATTTGTTCTTAGGTACTTACGGTGTTTCTTCTGATAGCTTTCAGCCATTTCAAAGGTAATCGGTATCTCCCAAGAAATCGTCGGTTCTGGATTAATTCCTATTGGATATTGCAGCCTGTGCAGTGCCACACCTTGTGCAGTGTTTTTTATTGCCCTGATATTTATGAAGCAAACCTGATATGTAAGAGGGTTTTCGCCCTCGATTTCTGCGGTAGAATTAGTCTTTCTTCCGCTGACACTGCAAATAACATTACGCTCCCCTTCATTTGACAGCTTAACTGTCCATTCGTAGCGGTTGTCGGAAACAGGCTTTACACGGGAAATAAATCTGTCGATTACATCTTCCGTTATAGTCGGATTGGAGAAATCAATCATAGTGTCAAGAGCGTTCTTCACAGCTTTAAGATCGATTTCGGGTAACGGCTCGGCTTCGGTTGTTGCAGTAGCTTTCAGCTTTTCGAGCTCGGCAATCTCCGCTTCAGCCTTTGCAGTAGAAGCGGCAAAGCTTTCCTTTGTAATTTCTCCGTCAGCTCTCATCTCAACAAGATTTTCAAGACGGTTGCGGAGTTTTTCGATTTTAATATTAATTTCAGTATTGGAGTTCTTACTTTCAGTCTTGCTGTTGACTGCGTATTTCTTCACCATTTCAAAAGCGGCGAGAGCATCCTCTTTTCTCGACTGCCATACCTCAGAGAGAACTGTCTTTGCCATAAGGTCAAGCTTCCAGTCGCTTACCATTCTGATGTCGCAGTAGCCTTCGGTATCAAGTCCGTTCTTCTCGCGGAAGGATTTGCTTCCGTAGTTGAGCTGGTTATAACACTGGTAACCATAAGCGGAATCACCACGCTTGTTTTTTCTCCACTTATTCTTACGGAAGTTCGCTCCGCAACTGCACTTCATTTTCTTCAGCCATATATCTGTGGAGTTTCTCTTGCCGTAGGTTGTAACAGTACCGTTCTTTTCTTTCTTGATCACTTTGCTCTTGCGGATTTCATCACACTTATGCCAGAGTTCTTCGGAAATAATCGGCTCAAAATCTCCTTTGACATAAACATAACTGTCGCTGTCAAGATTTTTAATACGCTTCTGTTCAAGATAATTATTACTGCGACTTTTATTATAACAGTTGTATCCCATATTGTTACAATATTCTCTATATCAATATCAGTACAATTCGTATTTCCAATCGCGATATTTTCACGTACTGTTCCACTAAAAACAAAAGATTGCTGCGGTGCATATGATATCATTTTACGATAAGATGACGGATTTAGATTTCTCAATTCGCATTCGTCGACCATAATCCTACCCTGATAAGATTTTATTTCCGTATTAAGAATACGCAATAGCGTTGATTTCCCACTACCATTCTCGCCAGTCAAACATATCTTATCACCTCGTATAATATATTTTAGGGTAATTTAACGAGTACCCTAATAAACCTCAACTACGCTCGGTAACAGAAAGCAGTGAAATTGGAATGAGCGTAGCGAA
>CASFZT010000158.1 GCA_949299215.1 uncultured Ruminococcus sp. | reverse complement strand
GACTGTTTTATTCATAAGCATAACTTTCTGGAACATTCATAATAACCATTACAATAATTTGAAGCAACTCTTTTCAAATTCAATCAACCCCTCATCACGCATTTTACAAAGCTCGTTTGACATTGCGCTCCTGTCAACAGACAAAAAATCCGCAAGCTGCTGACGGTTGAAGGGAATAGAGAATTCACTGCTGTTCTGTCGTTTTGCCTCCTCAGACAGATATGCAATAAGCTTTTCTCTCGTAGTGCGTTTCGTCATAAAGGTCAGCTTCTGCACAAGCTTTCTGTTCTTCTCGGAAATTGCAAAAAATAAATTCTGCACGACCATCGAATGAAATCTGCAAGACGCTGAACAAACGGTGATTATACGCTTTACATCGAAAAAAATAACCGTACTGTCCTCCACGGCAAGCACATCGTTCATCAGTGTGCCGCTTTCGGGAGCAACATACGCCTCACCGAACATCTCGCCAATGCTCACCATATTTATGATACTGCGGTTTCCCCAGTAATCGTCACGCTGAATATGGAGCTTGCCCTCTGTGAGCACAAGAATTTTATCGAGATGTTCACCCTGTCGGAGAACATACTCGCCCTTTTTATATGTGCAGAGCTTTGCCTGTAAGCAATTCAGCATTGCGCCGATTTCTTCTTCGCCCACTCCAGAAAAGAGCTGTGTTCTTTTTAATATTGGGATATATTTCTCCATAAAAACCTCATTTTTGTTGTAAATACAACCGACTTGTTACAAATATTATAGTATAATATCAACAGAAAGTCAAGGAGGAAAGAATATGAAGCCTAAAATTATAATATCTCTTGTTAATAAAAAAGGTGATTTTCCCTGTCATAGAGGGCACCAAATCGGAGAAAGCTTTGATTTTGATACAGAACGAGGCAAGCTATGCCCTATGGCAATGCACGTTGCTTTTCCGTATATTGATATTCTACGGTACGGTGGAACACCGCCAAAATCAAGAAGCGGTGAAGTTTGTTTCTGCTGTCCAGATTGTGATGTTATAAATGTTTTTAAAATAGAAGTGGAGGAATAACGATGATAAGAAAAATTATAAAAATTGATGAAGAAAAATGCAACGGCTGTGGACTTTGCGCTAAAGCCTGTCACGAGGGTGCAATTGAAATGATTGACGGAAAAGCAAAACTTACTCGTGAGGATTACTGTGACGGTCTGGGGGATTGTCTGCCTGCTTGCCCTACAAGCGCTATTACTTTTGAGGAGCGTGAAGCTTCTGCATATAATGAAACAGCTGTTCTTGCTGCAAAGCAGAAGAAAACAGGTACACTCCCTTGTGGATGTCCCGGAACGCAGTCAAAGGCTATAAAACGTGAAGCGGTTTCCGTTTCCGCACCCGTTACAAGTCAGCTTTCACAGTGGCCTGTACAGATTAAGCTTGTGCCAATAAATGCACCATATTTTGATAACGCAAATCTTCTTGTCGCGGCGGATTGTACCGCTTTTGCCTATGGTAATTTTCACAACGAATTTATTCGTAATCGCATTACCCTTATCGGTTGTCCAAAGCTTGACGAAGGGGATTATACCGAAAAGCTTACACAGATTATTGCGAACAATAACCTAAAAAGTGTAATGGTTGTGCGGATGGAAGTACCTTGCTGCAGCGGTATTGAAAATGCTGTAAAAAGAGCATTGCAAGCAAGCGGAAAATTTATTCCGTGGAGAGTTGTTACAATTTCAACTGATGGAAGAATTATTGATTAATGGAGGTAAATGTAATGGAAAAGATGTTTTGTTTTCAGTGTGAGCAGACCGCAGGCTGTAAGTCTTGTACAGGTGCAGCCGGTGTCTGCGGAAAGAAAGCTGATACAGCACAGCTTCAGGACGAACTGACAGGAGCTTTAATCGGTCTTGCCCGTGCAATCGAAGGCAACGAAGACCTTGTAAATGAAAGGACATACAGACTTATCATCGAGGGACTTTTTACGACGATTACAAACGTAAGCTTTGATAATGTGACGATAAAAAGACTTATTGAATATGTCAAGCTTGAAAAAACACGCCTTGTTCCGCAATGCGGCGGCTGTGGTGCACCCTGCGGAAGAAATGATAATTACGATATGCAGAAGCTATGGAATGCCGATGAGGATATACGTTCACTGAAATCTCTTATTCTGTTCGGTATCAGAGGTATGGCGGCTTATGCGTATCATGCTTGGGTACTTGGTTATAAGGACGAAGAAGTAAATAGCTTTTTAATCAAGGCACTCTTTACAATAGGCATGGACGATTACGGAATGAGTGACCTCTTGCCGATAGTTATGGAAGTTGGCAAAATCAATCTGAAATGTATGAAACTTCTTGACAAGGCTAATACCGAAACCTATGGAAATCCTATTCCGACGGAAGTTTCGCTTACTGTTGAAAAAGGTCCATTTATTGTTATTTCGGGACACGATTTGTATGACATAAAACAGCTTTTAGAGCAGACAGAGGGCAAAGGTATCAATATCTATACTCACGGTGAAATGCTCCCTGCACACGCTTATCCCGAACTGAAGAAATACGCTCATCTTAAAGGTAATTTCGGTACAGCCTGGCAGAATCAGCAGAAGGAATTTGCTGATATTCCTGCACCTGTATTGTTTACAACAAATTGTCTTATGCCTCCAAAAGAAAGCTATGCCGACCGTGTATTCACAACAGAAGTAGTTGCATATTCCGAAATTGTGCATATCGGCGAAAACAAGGACTTTACACCTGTTATTGAAAAGGCTCTTGAGCTTGGCGGTTATGCAGAGGATAAGCATTTTACAGGTATTAACGGCGGAAACAAGGTTATGACAGGCTTCGGACATAACGCTGTTCTTTCGGTCGCCGATAAGGTTGTGGAAGCTGTTAAGTCGGGGGCAATAAAGCATTTCTTCCTTGTGGGCGGATGTGACGGTGCAAAGGCTGGGCGTAATTACTATAGGGAATTTGTAAAGCATACTCCCGCTGACAGTATTGTTCTGACCCTTGCCTGCGGAAAATACCGATTCAATGACCTTGACTTGGGAACAATCGACGGTCTGCCGAGAATTATGGATATGGGTCAGTGCAACGACGCATACAGTGCAATAAAGGTTGCAGTTGCGCTTTCGGAAGCGTTTAACTGTGATGTAAATGAACTGCCGCTTTCTATGGTGCTTTCGTGGTACGAGCAGAAGGCTGTTTGTATTCTGCTGACGCTCTTGCATCTTGGTATAAAAAATATTCTTCTCGGTCCGTCACTGCCTGCATTTGTTTCTCCGAATGTACTTAATTTCCTTGTGGAGAAATATAATATTGCCCCTATTTCTACGGTTGAGGAGGATTTGAATAAGCTGCTTAAATAATACACTGACCGCATTCGTATTAACGGATGCGGTTTTGTTTTGCAAAAAAAAAAACGAAAACATATTGACAAATCTCTATATGTGGCGTATAATATAGAAAAACATCGATATGAGGTGAGCAGATGAAACTTAATCCTAAAAAGACAGCCGTTATCTTCAAGGCATTCTGTGATGAAAACCGAATTAAGATATTACAGCTTTTGTTGGATGGCGAAAAATGTGCCTGCAAGCTGCTTGAAGCTATGAATATCACACAGCCAACCCTTTCCCACCATATGAAAACGCTCCTTGACAGCGGAATTGTCAACGGACGAAAAGAGGGCAAGTGGATGCATTATTCTATTTCAACAGAAGGCTTGCAAAAGGCACAGGAATATCTTGATTTCTTAAAAAACAACGGAAAAGAGGAATGATTATGACAAAATCTGAAAAAGCATTAGAGTTATTTGCAAATGGTTTCAATTGTTCACAGGCGGTACTTACAGCATTCGCAGCTGATTTCGGGCTTGATGAAAAGCTCACACTTATGATTGGAACACAGTTTGGCGGCGGTGCAAGAAATGCTGAAATGTGCGGTGCGGTATCGGGAGCGTTAATGGTTCTGGGACTTAAATACGGACATTATGAATCGGAAAACAATGAACAGAAATCCCGTGCATACGCAATTGCAGTTGAATATACAAAGCGTTTCAAGGAGCTTAACGGCTCAATCGTATGCCGTGACCTTCTGGGATACGACCTTACAAAGCCTGAGGATTCTGCTTATATCAAGGAGAAGAATCTGTTCAGAACAGTATGTCCCGAAATGATAAAAAGTGCGGTTGAAGTGCTTGAAAGTATTTTAGCTGAGTACAAATAAAATCAAGCCGTGTGAGTGCACGGCTTTTTAAAAGCACTAAACATAGATACATTTCTATGTTTAAATATATTCATTTAAGAAAGGAGCAAACCTTATGGAAACACTGAAAACAATCTGGGATTTCTTTCAGAATGAGATTCTCGGAATGGCGTGGCTGAACCGATTGATTGGCAGCTTGCTCAATGCTCTCGGTCTGAACACAAACGGAAAAATCGGGTATGAATTTTAAACTGTGTAAATGCATTTTTTCTTAAAGTTTTGACGATAATATAATTGCAGCCAAACAAGGCAACGCTGAGGAGCGACCCGAC
>CASFZT010000157.1 GCA_949299215.1 uncultured Ruminococcus sp. | reverse complement strand
CGGACTTACGGCGTCCTCCGATCCTATTCCCGAATATGCAACGGTGGGCGAAATATTAAATGCATACGTTCATGCCATTCCTGAATATTGTGTAGAGGTAGCGACTGCACTTTTGCCTATAATAGCGTTTTTTATAGTATTCCAGATATTCTTTTTAAAGATAAATAAAAAAGAAGTAATAAAAATTTTTATTGGTCTTGTATATACATACCTTGGACTGGTGCTTTTCCTTACAGGAGTAAATGTCGGATTTATGCCGATGGGTACGTTTATCGGGCAAAGTCTTGCAAGCAGCAGGTATTATATGCTGCTTATACCGATATGTGCGGTTATCGGATATTTTATAGTAGCCGCAGAGCCTGCCGTACACGTTCTTAAACAGCAGGTTGAAAATATCACGGAGGGCAGAATTTCACAGCGTTCCATGGCGACAAGCCTTGCAATAGGAGTTGCGATTTCGGCAGCACTTGCAATGGTAAGAGTTATTACGGGAATATCCATATGGTACATTCTGATACCGGGATATATTTTCTCGCTTATAATGACGTTTTTTGTACCGCCTATATTTACTGCGATTGCATTTGACGCAGGAGGAGTTGCGTCCGGACCTATGACGGCTACATTTTTGCTTCCGCTTGCAATAGGTGCTTGTCAGGCGCTGGACGGAAATGTGCTTATGGACGCATTTGGCTTGGTTGCATTTGTTGCAATGACGCCGCTTGTTACTATACAGCTTCTCGGTCTTATAAGCAAGATCAAGTCTGCCGGAAGAACGAAAAAGGCAGTACCTGCTTCTATACCGCTTTCCGATGAGATCGTAGAATTTGAATTGGGAGGAGTGGATACAGATGAATAAGCAGATGCGAGCTGTTTTTACAATACTTGATTACAGCCGTTATGAAGAAGCGGCGGAGATGTTCGAGAATGAGGGCGTTCCTGTACGTTTTGCAATGCACGGACATGGTGCTGCGGATTCGGATATACTTGATTATCTCGGCTTCGGAGAAAACAAGAAAAGTATTATGATAAGCCTGCTTACGGCTGCACGTGCGGATAAGGTCATTGTTACTGCCGCAAAAAAGCTTCAGCTTGATAAGCCCGGCAAGGGAATAGTATTTTCCGTACCGATATCGTCCATGACAGTCTTTCTTTCGGGATTGCTTGATCTGGATGAACAAAAACACAGTACCGAAGCCGATAAGGAGAGTGAAATTGAGATGTCATACCAATATAGTCATGAGCTTATTGTTACAATAATAACCAAAGGATTCTTCCCCGAAGTTAAGACTGCCGCAAATCAGGCAGGTGCAAGGGGAGGCACTCTTATTCATGCGTTGGGTCTTGGCGGAGAAGAGGCACAGAAGTTCTTGGGCATTTCCATTCAGCCGGAAAAGGATATCATTCTTATTGTAGTCAACAGAGAGGACCGCAATAAAGTAATGAAAGCTATTGCCGACGCAGCAGGAATAAACACACAGGGTAAGGGAATTATATTCTCCATGCCTGTTGATGCGGCATTTGGTCTTAGCGAGTCAAATATTATAGACGAGATATATAAAAAGCCGGATGAAATTGAATAAGTTTAATTAAAAGCTGACGTCCCCCATTTTGATATGAGGGACGTTTTTGTTTGTACTATTCCGACATAACGCCGATCCTGTTTTTGCTTACTCTTTTCATCAGAAGCACTGCAACGAACAGGGAAAGTATTTCTGCGGCAGGAAATGCAATCCATATAACGGATGCGTCAAGAGAATAACTGACTGCTAAGCGGCAAAAAAGCCATGCCGTCGGTATGATAAATAAAAACTGTCTGCATACGGAAATGATAAGAGATTCAATACCGCTGTCCAAAGCCTGGAATATTCCCTGAAATGCAATGTTTGCACCTGCAAATACAAAGCTTGTGGATATAATGCGTATGGCACTTATGCAAAGCTCTGCCGTTTCTCCCGTGAGGTCGAAAAGGCTTGTGAGAGGTACTGCCGTGACTTCAAGCAGTATAAAACCGAAAAGCATGATTGCAAGCGTGTAGAACATACCATATTTTATTCCGTCAAGAACACGTTTTTTGCTGCCCATGCCATGATTGAAGGAAACTATCGGAGTTACCGCATCTCTTAAACCAAATGCCGCAAAAAGAATGAACTGCTGTATTTTATAATACAGACCATACGCCGTAACGGCATTTTCGCCTGCGTCGATAAGGATTATATTCAAAAGATATGTCATCAGGGACATTAGCGCCTGTGCGATTATTGCCGGAAGTCCTATTGAGTATATACCGCATATTATTCTTTTTGACGGAAGAATATATTTTATCCTGAATTTTATTTCATGACCGGTAATAAAATGAAATGCCGCAGCAGCTATAAACGACGCTATTTGTCCGATAACCGTTGCAATGGCGGCGCCCTTTACACCCATTTGCGGAAATCCGATAAGACCATATATTAAGATGGGGTCTAATATAACGTTTATCAAAGCGCCTATTATTTGAGCAATGGTTGAATAAAGTGATTTGCCGGATGCTTGCAGTATCTTTTCAAACACAGCAAAATATACGATACCGAACGACCATATACAGCATATTTCAAGATACTCGGATGCCATGGTAATTATTTGGCTGTTTTCCGATTGTGAGCTTATGTAGGCATTTACTCCGAATATCCCGAACAGCACAAATATTATGCATATTACAGCTCCGAGGAAAATTGCGTTTCCTGCGGTGCGGCTTGCTCTTTCGGTATCATTTTGTCCGAGACTTTTTGAAAGCAGAGCGTTTACTCCGACACCTGTGCCTATTGAAATTGCGACCATAAGCATTTGTACGGGAAATGCCAGTGTAAGAGCATTGAGTGCAGCCTCTCCCGTTCCGGGCATATTTGCGACAAATGCACTGTCCACGATATTATACACGGCCTGAAGCATCATGGAAAGTATCATCGGGATACCCATCGAAAGCATGACCTTGCCGACAGGCTGAGTTCCCATTTTGTTTTTTGCGGTGATGGAAATTTCTTTGTTCATTTATTCACACTCATTATTTTCATGCGGCTAAAAAAGGCAAAAAGAAAAGCGTGTGACCAAAGTATGACTACTTCAGATTACACGCATATTTTTATGCCGGACTTACATCTTACAGGTTGAATTATTTTTTAGCTGCCTGATTATTATAGCATATAAATTTGCTTTGATGTAAGTTAATTTTTGTTGAAATTTGCATTTTGAAATAATGAACCGCAACAAAAAACAAGCGGCACGGATATGCGCCGCTTGTTGATTATTGAGATGAACTATATAACTTAGGCAAGATGTTCCCCGCTTCTAAGGCGGCGGGTTCCATATTCAGTTTCAGTTGGGTTTCAATCCACAACTGAAACTTCATCGCAGCTTCGCTGCGACTTGCCACGTTGAATGACGGGGCAAGTCCCTTATTGAAATTTTTAAGTTGTTTGACAGACATTATTTAAGAAGCGCCAGTACCTGTTGCTTTGACTTGTAGCCAACATCGGTCTTTATTACCTTGCCGTTTTTTACGACAACAAGCATGGGAATGCTTGAAACATGAAATGTTGATGCAAGCTCGGGTTCTTCATCAACATTTACCTTACCGACCTTTATAGTGCCGTTATATTCATTTGCGATTTCCTCAATGATGGGTGAAAGCATCATGCATGGTGCGCACCAGCCTGCCCAGAAGTCGATGAGTACGGGTTTGTCGGAGGATAATACCTCTGCTTCAAAATTATTCTTTGTAAGTTTTATTTCAGCCATTTTACATTTCTCCTTTAATTTTAGGCAATACCGCACAGAGCTTGTGCGAAATATGCAAGCAGATTTCGTGCAAAGCCGTCAAGCGGGCTTTTGCGGTATTGCTTTTATTCGGAAAGACTCTTGTAGTACAGCATACAATGGCAAAAGCCCTCAAATTCGGGGTCTGCGATCTGCTCCTTAAACTGCTTGCACATACATTTTGTGTCCTCGGTGTGTTCTAAGACGCATGGACAGTAGCCGCCTGTGCGTTTAAGTCCTTCTCTGACAGTTTTTACGATCTCTGCATTGGGGTTAAGTGTGACTTTCATTTTTATGACCATGCTTCATCAGAAGCATGTGTCCTCCTCTCTCAATGTTTTGGGCGGTTTTGCATAGCAAAATTTCGGATGTCAGTCCGAAAAGCACAAAACTCGCAGTTTGAAAATTTTTTCAAACTTTTCTCCTTTGTCATAAAACGTCTGCCGTTGTTTGTATACATCTTCTGTATACAATTATATATTAATATTCAGCGTTTGTCAACCGTCTGCTTTTTGATAATGAGAGAATGTCCGCCGTATTTTAATACCCTTTGTGAAGATAATAATCAGGGATACGCTGATTAATGCGAAGCAATCGTTTTGCTGTTTTGAAAAATGCACGGGCTTTCGTTATTGAGGGCATTTTAAAAATCGGCAGAAACGATTTGATAAGCGTTTCCTTGGCGAAAAGTCCTACGGTGAAATGTCAATAGGCAAAAAAGAGAAAAAGCAATGATATTTTTGTAAAAAGAGACAAAAAGAGTAACTCCCAATAAAGCCTGCC
>CASFZT010000156.1 GCA_949299215.1 uncultured Ruminococcus sp. | reverse complement strand
CGGCGCAGATGATTATATGACAAAACCTTTCAGTCCGAGCGAGCTTGTCGCCAGAGTGAAAGCGCATCTGGCGCGTTACGAGAGATTGATCGGAAGTAATGTGGAGGAGAATAAGGTGATAGAGATCCGCGGCCTTAAGATCGATACGACTGCAAGGCGCGTGTGGGTAAACGGCGAGGAGAAGTCATTTACCACAAAGGAATTTGACCTGCTCACATTTCTCGCAGGACATCCGAACCATGTGTACACAAAAGAGGAACTCTTCCGCGAGATCTGGGATATGGAATCGATCGGGGATATTGCTACCGTAACAGTGCATATCAAGAAGATCAGGGAGAAGATCGAGTATGATACGTCTCATCCTCAGTATATTGAGACGATCTGGGGTGTGGGATACCGGTTTAAAGTATAAAGCAAAAGATAAACAGATATCTGCCGTCCGGCGATACCAGTTGTGGTATGACCGGGCGGTATTTTTTTCGGTAATGGTGAAGCTATGGGAAAAGTGCAGACTGAACAGCTTTTTCAGGAGAAAGTGTAACAGTTTACAGGACCCGGATGTTATATTAGTAGAAGAAGCAATATACAGGAAGGGAAGATAAACGTTAACATGCGAAGGGGGTGAGGGCTTGGAAAAAGAACTTCTGGAAGAGCTGTACCACAGATACGGGCAGGAAATATACAGATATTTATATGCTATATGCAGAAACAGGCTTATGGCTGAGGATATCATGCAGGATGTACTCTTGTCCTTGATAAAACGCAGCGACCCTTTTGAAACGGAGGAGCATGAGCGTGCTTGGATATTGCGCATTACTATTAACAAATGCAAAAATCATCTAAAATCAAGCCGGATAAAAAACACGATTTCTCTTGATGACACGGAAAATGAAGCCGTACGAAAAATGCACAACTCCGTTTCCGAATCATTTACGGAAGAGGAAAGCTATGTTATGGATGCGGTATTGGCTTTACCCGAAAAATACCGCACACCTATCCATCTTTTTTACTATGACGGATATTCAATAAAGGAGATTGCACAGATCTTAAAGAAAAAGCCGGCAACTGTCGGCACGCTTCTTGCAAGAGGACGCAATATGCTAAAAAAATCAATGATTGGAGGTTTTGATGATGAATAAGTCTATTAAGAATTACAAAGACGCCATGAATAAAATCAAAATTTCCGATAACTATCTTCACAGCACCGAAGCTGTTTTAAAAGAGGCTTTGCAAAATGAAAGCTGCACCAAAATAACACAATCTCCAAGCCGTAGAATACAAAAGATCGTAATCACGTCAGGTATTGGAGCGGCGGCGTGCATAACCACCGTACTTACTCTCAACGGTACGCTTATCCAAAACAACAGTGACATTGTTTCAACGGACACTGTATATGTTACCGAAACGAAAACGGAAGTTTCCGAGCCTGCGGACGAGGCTGTATATTTTGAACCCGATAAGCATGATAATGAAATTGAAGACCTTGCCGAGAAAGTCGATGCAGATTATCTCGATGAGCTCTCGGCTGACGATACCGACAAAACCGCTACATCTCAATCTACTGCCGAAAACGGTACGGCAGACGATAATATCAAGGACACCGACACAAGCACATCACCTTCCGAAACCGCACCTGTCGTTCAAGGCATTATGACAACCACGACAGTCACGGAAGAAAATTCCCAAGAGGAAGAAGCTGCGGTAAGCGGTCTTTACACCGGCGTAACGGAAGAAATTCCCGAATTGGAAAATGATGACGCTATAAAATCGGAAGATACTTCCGTAAACGAAAATATTTCCGAATATGGCACCGCTCCGACGATCAGTGAATATGACGCCGGGGTATCAGAAGAGATTCCCGAACCGGAAGATACCCCTGTAAACGAAAATACTTCCGAATACGACTCCGGTCCGACCATTGATAACTATGCCAATGATATAGCAACGGAGGAAAAATTCACAGAAGCTGAATCGGAATATGATATGGACGATACTGTTTCCGTCGACAAATCCTCCGACAGCGGCACACCTTTTTTGGGTGGTATAAAATACACCGACACAACAACAGAAATACGCTCCGATGCAAAAACAGAAAAGACCTACGTTTCACTCTCCGACGCAGATGAAGAAAAAATACTCTCCGCTATTGAAGAAACTCTTGCAAGCGGCAGTATATATAAATCATCGGAAAATTTCACAAGATATTTTACCATAAGCATAAAAAAAGCAGACAAAATTCTATACGATATACATCTGACAAACAAAGACGTAATTATTCTTACAGCACACAAAGGCAGCAAAACTGAAATAACGGAATATAATATCCCTGCTGCCGATTACGCTTCGCTTGAAAAAACCATCTATCTCAAATTTGGCTCGGAAAGCGATTATCAGGCTTTTCTTGCACTCAAAAGCGGAAAGTAATTTTATCCACGCTTAAATCTTACAAGCGGTTTTATTCCGTTTGGTTATAAGATTTTCCCCTATTATCTTCTCTTTTAGCATTCCGTACCTTCTTGGTGCGGAGTGCTTTTTTATGTAATACATACATAAGGAAAACCGGACCGTATAAACGATCCGGTTTTTCAACCATTTTATGTTTCAAGATCAAGCATCAGAATCTTCGCCTGTTTCGTCCTGAAGTGCGTCATATCCGCTTTCTCCTGTTCTTACACGGACAACATCTTCAACATCGTATACGAAGATCTTACCGTCACCGATATGACCCGTGTAAAGAGCCTTTCTTGTAGCTTCAATAACTGTTTCAACGGGTACCTTGCATACAACGACTTCAACCTTGATCTTAGGAAGAAGCGTTGCTTCAACAGGAACACCACGGTACATTTCGTTTGCACCTCTCTGCTTGCCGCAGCCTAAGATCTGTGTTACGGTAAAGCCCGTTACGCCGATTTCGCTAAGTGCAGACTTTAGAATTTCAAATTTGCTCTGCTTGCAAACAATTGCAACCTTTGTATACTTATTCTTAGCATCTGCAAAACGCTCAACATGAGGTCTCTGATTAACAACGGGAACTGCTTCTGTTACTGCCTTAACGGGTTCTTCTTCATATGTTGAACCGTTGTAGATAGAAATCGATGCAGGCATAAAGTCTGCATAAGAGGAAACAAGACCGTGCTCCGTAACGTCCAGACCTCTTGTTTCTTCCTCAACGGAAGCTCTGAGACCAATAGTTTTCTTGATAACAAGGAATGTAATTGTAATTGTGATAGCTGTCCAAGCAGCAACTGAGAGAAC
Source organism: uncultured Ruminococcus sp. (assembly GCA_949299215.1). GTDB lineage: Bacteria > Bacillota > Clostridia > Oscillospirales > Ruminococcaceae > UMGS363. The sequence goes on along the minus strand of CASFZT010000156.1, from coordinate 1,397 downwards.
GCCGAGGCACTGTTTGCCGAGAAGACCTGTACCGCCGCCGTAGAACAAACCGTTGATCGTGGATTCGGGAGCTGTATCTGTTGCGAAAAGACCTACTGCAAGTGTTCCCCAGATACCGTTGAACATATGAACTGCAACCGCACCAACAGGGTCGTCAACATGAAGAACGTTATCAAGGAACCATACGCCGAATACTACAAGTACGCCGGAAACTATGCCGACCATTGTTGCACCGAATGCATCCATAACGTCACAGCCTGCTGTGATACCTACAAGGCCGGCAAGTGATGCGTTAAGACACATTGAAACATCGGGCTTGCCATATTTGATCCATGTGAATATCATGCATACAACAGTTGCAACGGAAGGAGCAATTGTTGTTGTAAGGAAGATAGATGCGAGCTGTGCGCCTGTTGCTGCAGCAGCACCGTTAAATCCGTACCAGCCGAACCAAAGGATAAAGCATCCGAGAGCGCCGAGTGTAAGTGAATGTCCGGGAATAGCGTTTACCTTAGTTACCTTGCCGGATTTATCCGTTACGAACTTGCCGATACGGGGTCCGAGTATCTTAGCGCCGATAAGTGCGGAGATACCGCCGACCATATGAATTGCACATGAGCCTGCAAAATCGTGGAAGCCCATCTGTGAAAGCCAGCCGCCGCCCCAGATCCAGTGCGCTTCGATCGGGTAGATAAGAGCGGAAATTACTGCGGAATAAACACAGTATGAAAGGAACTTTGTTCTTTCTGCCATAGCACCGGAAACGATCGTTGCAGCCGTTGCACAGAATACCATGTTAAATACAAATTCTGCCCAGTTAAAGTTTGCAAAATCTGTAAAAAGGTCAAATCCGGGTTTACCGATGAAGCCCATAAGATCTTCACCCATCAGCAAGCCGAAACCGATTAAACAGAATACCGGTACGCCGATACAAAAGTCCATAAGGTTTTTCATAATGATGTTGCCGGCGTTCTTAGCTCTGGTGAAGCCTGTTTCAACCATTGCAAAGCCTGCCTGCATAAAGAACACGAATGCGGCACCAATCAGGTACCATATACCGTTTGCATCACTTCCCGCAAACATTGTGTCATCAATCAGCGCTTGAACGTCGGGTGCAGCCGTAGCTACCGAAGAAATCATTGTCATTACATTTGCGTCCATATTTTACCCCTCCTAAAATAAATGAAAATTTGAAATTATTTTTCATAGATTGTACGCAGCATTTTGTTCAAACATTCTATGCACATAATTTCCTGAAAAAACAAAAATGGCACTGAGATAACTTCATCGGTAAAGTTCTCAGCGCCATTGCTGTTTTTCTATGCTTTGATTATATATCATTACAATTCATTTGTCAAGCGTTTTTATAAAATTTATGCAACTTTCAACTATAAAAC
>CASFZT010000155.1 GCA_949299215.1 uncultured Ruminococcus sp. | reverse complement strand
TGATAATTTGATTTGACCAACACATCGCCTATGTCAAGAATAATGTTTTTAATCATTTTATCCTCCGATTTTTATGGTAAGTCCCAACTCTTCTCCTTTTTCATTATAAGGCGTAAGAGTGTCGGGGTCAAGACTTTCACGAATATGATAAGGATATTCCCGTCCAAGCTGTTCATATTTTGAGACTCCCAAAGTGTGATAAGGCAAAAGATGAAGCTCCTTAACGCCGTGAGCTGCGGCATATTCCATAATTGCCGACACTTCATCATCGTTAAACTCGGGAATAACGGGAACTCTCACAATGACCCTTTCGGCTGCATTTTTGCAGAGATATTCAAAGGCAGAAAGCACCGTTTCAATATTTCCACCCGTGTATTCCGAGAACTTTTTGCTGTCAAGAGTTTTTATATCAAACAGGAACATATCCGCATATTCAAGGGCAATTTTTACATTTGAAACAGGCACATGACCGCAGGTTTCAACGGCTATGCTTATATGCTCGTTTTTGCATTTTTCAAGAAACGGTTTCATTTTTTCAATCTGCAAAAGTGCCTCTCCGCCCGATATCGTTACTCCTCCACCGCTTGTTTCGTAATAATCCTTGTCTCGTGAAACAATATTGAAAAGCTCATCGTTTGATATTTTCCGCCCCGATATTTTGAGTGCGCCCACAGGACAATTTTCCACACAAAACCCACAGGAAATACAGATGCTTCTGTCAATAACATTTTTTCCGTCTACAATATATGCGGCATTTTTGGGGCATATTTCGACACATTTTCCGCAGCCGACGCAGCGTTTTGAAAAGAACATAATATGCTTTCCAATAGTATGAGATTCGGGATTTGCACACCATCTGCACCTTAACGGACAGCCCTGAAAAAATACGGTCGTCCTTATTCCCGGACCGTCATGTATCGCAAAGCGTTCTATCTCAAAAATATCAAGCTCACTCATTTTAACGAATTCCTTTCATCATACAATGTTCTGCTCAATATCTCATGCTGAACCGTGGGGTCAAGATTTACAAACACTGCCGAATAACCTGCAACTCTTACTATCAGATCGGGGTAGTTTTCGGGGTGAAGCATAGCGTCCTCCAAAGCACCGCTGTCAACAACAGTTACCATCAGATGACAACATCAAATTTAACCATATATAGCATCAACGTTTGCTTGAACGGCATCGTTAAGCGACTCACGGGTTGAATACCAGTCAGTACCGTTATAACTTGCATCCTTAATGCTGTTGGAAAGCAAATCTGTAACATCGGTGTTGACAGCAGCGTAGAAATCAATTACGGGATGAGCATTTGTAAGCTCGGTAATATATCTGTCCATCTCAATCATTTCATCTGTCCAGTGATATTCAGTGCGGAGCTGCTCTTCGTTTACAACCTGAACGCTTTCATCATTTACCTGAACCTGAAGGCACTTGATATAAGCGGCAACAGCCTCCGGATTTGTTGCTCCCTTGCAAAGCGCATATGCATCCACCCCACCGTGAGCGGTAAGGTACCATGCATCTGCATTTTCATCACGGGGAGTAGGAACAAACATTATCTCGTCCTGCTCACCATATACAGAAAGATCCGGTTCAAGAAGCGCCCATCTTCCGATGGGATAAAAAAGAGTCTTGCCCTCACCTATCCACTCAGGCTTAACAGTCCATTCATATTCCGCATAAGGGTACATTATACCTGCATTTTTCATTTCAAGAAACAAATTCTGAACACGCTCAAGTTCGGGACTCATAAGGTTATTTACAATCACTCCGTCATCCATTCCGATAACGGGAACGCCCGTGGAAAGTATCATACCCGGCTCGTACCACCAGCCGCCTACAGCATATCTTTCTTCATCCGGATCTGCATATTCATAACACATTTCCTTGAATTTATCCCAAGTCCAATCATTATTATAAGCAAGCTCGGCAGGATCTTCCAATCCGTATTCTTCAATAATGCGCTTATTATAAATCATTACCATACCGGTACTTGTAGATGTGCAGGCAATGTAATGTTTTCCGCCAACAGAGTGCATTTCATTGATTTGCTTTGCACCCTCAGACCAGTCATCTGAATTAAAATCAAGATAATCATCCATTGGGTCGAACATACCTGCAGCAACTTTTCCCGGGAAAAGATCTAAGTCTGTAGCAGAAAACATATCAGGAGAATCACCCCCTAAAACCTTAGTCGCAAGATCGTTATATCTTGTTTCCCATGTAGTAGGCCAGTATTCGATCTTTCCGCCGTACTTAGTCTGGAAAAGTTGAAGTGCAACGGGAACAGGCTTGCCCTCCGTGGGGTTTATATCCCAAAACGAAAGAAACTTTAGTGTTCCATTTTCAAGTTTTTCTGCTTCGACATCCACCTGTTCTACAACAGCAGCCTGTTCTTCATTCATAGTTGCTGTTGTTGTGACAGAGATTTGCGTTTTGGTGTCTGCATTGTTTCCGCAGGCAGAAACAGCAGATGTCGATAAAGTAATTGCTGTAATAAGGGCAAGCTTTTTTACGATCTTTTTTTCATATCAATTCACCTCATCAAAAATAAGTATAAAATGTTTCGACTCAAACCTTGTAATTTAATCATAGTAATTTTATAACTACTTTACAATGATTTATTCTGCATTATCACTGACTTATTCCGCTTTTTGTAAATGCGCCGGCAGAATATATCAGTAATTTAACAACATAAGTCAGTACAACTCAAAATTGTTGTATTGTACTCATGTATATACTTATATCACAAAAATTTCAATAGCATAATAAGTCAGTTTTTTAACAGAATAGTATATTGAAAATTCATACCATATTGTATATAATTTTAAAAAACACATAAATTTAAGGCAAGCTGCCTTTATTAGGAAAGGATATGCAGTAAAATGAAAGCAGAGATCACTATTTCAAAAAACAACATTATCAGCAGAATAGATAATCGAATTTATGGCTCGTTTATAGAGCATCTTGGAAGGGCCGTTTACGGCGGAATATATGAGCCTGACCACGAAACAGCTGACGAAATGGGCTTTCGCACAGATGTTATGGAAATGGTAAAAGCACTGAATATCCCCATAGTGCGCTATCCGGGAGGAAATTTCGTATCGGGCTACAATTGGGAAGACGGAACCGGCGATAAGTCAAAACGTCCTAAGAAAATGGAGCTTGCATGGCAGTCAATTGAAACTAACGAGGTAGGCATAGACGAATTTCAGGAATGGGCGAAGCGTGCAGGAAGCGAAATAATGATGGCTGTAAATTTGGGAACAAGAGGTCCTGATGAAGCACGAAATCTTGTTGAATACTGCAACAGCGAAACGGATACATATTATGCGGATATGCGCCGCAAAAACGGTTTTGATAAACCTTTCGGAATAAAGCTGTGGTGTCTCGGAAATGAAATGGACGGTCCCTGGCAGATATGCAGCAAAACTCCTTATGAATACGGACGTATCGCCAATGAAACAGCAAAGCTGATGAAATGGACAGACCCGTCCATTGAGCTTGTAGCCTGCGGAAGCGCAAATATAAATATGCCGACTTTTATGGAATGGGAAAGAACCGTTCTCAGAGAATGTTATGAGCATATCGACTATATTTCACTGCACAATTATTACGGCAATCCAAATAATGATACCGCCGCTTATCTTGCTTCATCAATTGAAATGGATAAATTTATTAAACAGATGGCTGGAATATGCGATGAAGTAAAGCTAGAAAAAAAATCCAACAAAACCATTAACCTCTCATTTGATGAATGGAATATTTGGTTCCACAGCAGTGAGCAGGATAAGCAGATTCCAAAGTGGCAAATTGCTCCCCCGCTCCTTGAAGATGTATATAATCTTGAAGACGCTGTTGTGCTTGGAAGCCTTATGATAACCCTTCTAAACAATAGCGACAGAATTAAGATTGCCTGTCTTGCCCAGCTTGTAAATGTAATTGCTCCCATTATGACCCAAAAAGGCGGCAAAGTATGGGCACAAACTATATATTATCCGTTTATGTACACCTCTCGCCACGGCAGGGGCACAGCAGTAAGAACATTCTGCAAGTGTAGTAGCTATGATGCAGGAAATATGAAGAATGTTCCGTATATTGACTCCGCAGCCGTTATCTCCGAGGACGAGAAAGAGCTTACTATTTTTGCCGTAAACCGTTCCCTTGACAGTGTATGTGAATTAAACATAAACCAACTTGGCGACAACAATTATCGTCCCTGCCGACATATTGCTCTTGAGGGAGATAACCTTAAAGCAGTAAATACATCCGATGAACCCGAAAATGTAATTCCCGTTGTTAAGGATATTGCAGAAAAAATCTCCCTTTCGCCCCATTCCTGGAATATGATAATATTAAAAAAACTTATTAATGAGAATTCAAATGAAAAAATTTGAGGGATTTATGCGAGAAATAAACCTCGGCAGCTGGCTTTCACAAAGCAGCGGGTATTCAGAAAAACATTACAACAATATATCACATAAGATGATATATTGTGCAGTCTGTCAAAAAAGTCTTTCAAACGTCCCACTGGGACGTTTGAAAGACATAAGGTTCTTTATTATTGGGTATGAATTTTAAACTGTGTAAATGCATTTTTTCTTAAAGTTTTGACGATAATATAATTGCAGCCAAACAAGGCAACGCTGAGGAGCGAC
>CASFZT010000154.1 GCA_949299215.1 uncultured Ruminococcus sp. | reverse complement strand
GCTGTAAGGACAGTCCTTATGTGTGAAATCCCATGGCATTTGAGCACAGCCGAGGGCGCTGCGGCAGCCTATTTCCATGAATATGATTTTTTTGCCGTTGTTTGCCTTGGATACTGCTTTAAGATATTTTTTTACTTCATTCCAGCTTTCTATCATGCTTTCAACGGAATCTCCAGGCTTTTTGGCAACAGGGAAATATGCGGAGGTGCCGATATAATCCACAGCGTCAAACCAGGCGATGTTTCCTTCCTTGCCGTGATTTGCGTTATAAATGAGCTTTCCGGAGTATATTTTGCGTACATCGGAAATAAGCTTGCGCCAGTATTCTTCCTTGCGTTCCGTGCCAAGCATCTCACAGCCTATGCATAGCATTTCACAGCCGGTGTCCTCGGCAATTTCCGCATAGTGGCAGATAAATGCGTTGTAGCAGGAGAACCATTCGTTCCAGTAGTTTACATCGCCCCAGTCGGCTTCGGGAAACCCAATGTGTGCACGCCAGATGCCGTCTGCACTGTTAAGAATAGGTTTGAGACATATTTTGAGACCTTTAGCTTTGAGCGTGTTTATAGCATGGGTAACCTCCTTGTCGGTAGGAGTAGAGCGGTAATCGAATCCGAAGCTTGTGGAGAAGAAATGCTCCTGTGTGACGGTGAGAGCAAGAGCCGCCCAATTTCCGCCAAGCTCTGCAAGCTTTGTCATTGATAATTCCGCACGTGGATCGGTGTACATTCCTTTTTTTGCACCGTATCCGTAGGTAAAGCCTTTTATTTCCATATTATATATCCTTTCTGCTTAATGCCTGTTCTCTTTCATGAAGTGAAAATACACAGCCACAATAATTTTGTCGGTACATACCGTACTGCTGCGAGAGTGTGCATGAACGTCGGTAGCCGTCTTTTTTCTTGAAATCAGAGGTGAGATATTTCACATTGTGTGCGGCTGCAAGCTCTTCACCTATTTCGTTTAGCTTGTCTGCATTTTTATACGGACTTATTGAGAGGGTAGTGGTGAAGTAGTCAAAACCAAGCTTTGCGGCAAGACGAGCCGTTTCGGAAAGCCGCAGGCGGTAACATTCAAAACAGCGCTCACCGCCTTCGGGAATTTGTTCGAGTCCTTTTACCGCATTGTAGAACATATCGGAATTAAATCCGATATCGGTAAATTTTATGGGATTTTTTGATGGAAGAAGAGTTATGAAACGGCGTTGTTCTTCAAGACGCTTGAAAAATTCTTCCTCGGGATAAATGTTTGGATTGAAGTAGAATACCGTTATTGCAAAATATTCGGATAGATATTCCAGAACATAGCTTGAACAGGGCGCACAGCAGCTGTGAAGAAGAAGAGTGGGAACACTGCCCGATAAGCCGTTTATTATGTTATCCAGCTCATGCTGATAGTTTCGCTTATTTGCGTTTATGACAATCACCGTCCTTGTGTCCGGAACAGGATGAAGAATATGGGCAGCCACCGCATCCGCCGTTTTTACGCTGTTTTATCATGTATATGACAGCAGTCTGCCAAGCCAAGCTGTTCCATAAAAACACTCCTTTTTGAATTTCATATAACTTAGGTAAGATGTCCCCCGCCTCTAAGGCGGCGGGTTCCATATTCAGTTTCAGTTGGGGATTGAACCCCAACTGAAACTTTATCGCAGCTTCGCTGCGGCTTGCCACGTTGAATGATGGGGCAAGCCCCTTATTGAAATTATATACCTAATTGCATATTGAGTCAATGATTTTTTTTGACTATATGATTAAGGTGTTGTCAAACAGTATATCGGATGTCGGAATTTGTTAAAGGTTTTGTGCTTGAAATAGCGTAAAATATGTGATATGATAAGTCAATACAGTGTTTTTACGAACTGAAAGGAGATCGTATATATATGTACAGTAACTCTTTGAAAGTTGCGGCAATACATGATCTGTCGGGAGTGGGCAGATGCTCTCTTTCCGTTATATTGCCCACCCTGTCGGCACAGGGAATACAGGTTTGCGCCGTACCTACTGCGATACTTTCTGCACATACGGGCGGCTTCGGAGATGTGGTTATGCGTGACCTTACCGATTATATAGAACCTGCACTTGAGCATTATAAGCGCCTTGACTATAAATTTGACTGCATTTACAGCGGATTTTTGGCATCTATCGGGCAGATAGATCATTGCCTTGACTTTTTTGAACATTATAAGGATTCGCTGAAAGTCGTTGACCCTGTAATGGCGGATCACGGAAAACCGTATAAGACCTGCACACCTGAGCTAAGGAAAAGTATGAGCCGGCTTGTGAAGATAGCGGATATTATTACACCGAATATTACCGAGGCGGCAATGCTGTTGAATGAAAATCCCATGCAGCTTGACCTTACCGCACAGCAGATAAAAAGCTTTCTTGTAAGACTTAGCGAGCAGGGACCAAAAATAGTTGTAATTACAAGTGTTATTTCGGATGGAAAAGCGTATAATGTCGGATATGACAGTGAGCACAGTAAGTTCTGGAAAGTGCCGTATACATTGATAAATGCAAATTATCCCGGAACGGGCGATATATTTGCGTCTGTTCTGACTGGTTCTATATTGAGAGGGGACAGTCTGCCTATTGCAATGAACAGAGCGACGGAGTTTCTTGAAATTGCAATTAAAACGACATATAGCTATTCAACGGATATCCGTGATGGAATAATGCTTGAAAGCTGTCTGGATTTTCTAATAAAAAGACCTGTACTTTGTGATTATGAGCAGTTGTAAAAGAAAGGGATGTGTGGTATGGCAAAAAATCTTAATATAGTGCTTGTGGAACCGCAGATACCGCAGAATACAGGAAATATTTCAAGAACCTGTGCTGTTACGGGAGCAAGGCTGCACCTTGTGAAACCGTTTGGCTTTGAAATATCGGATAAGCATCTGAAAAGAGCAGGTCTTGATTATTGGAATGAACTTGATATAACATATTATAATGATATGAATGATTTTTTTAAAAGAAATGAGAACGGAAGCTTCTTTTATTTTACAACAAAAGGAAGAACGGTACACAGCGGCGCCGAGTATCCCGATAATTGCTATCTTGTGTTCGGACGTGAAGATAAAGGACTTCCTGAAGCATTGCTTTATGAACATCCCGATAAATGTGTGAGAATACCAATGCGTCCGAAACTCAGAAGACTTAATTTGTCAAATTCCGTTGCAATAGCGGTTTATGAAGTGCTTCGCCAATGGGATTATCCGGAGCTTGCAACGGAAGGTCAGCTTACGCAGTATACATGGGATTGATACATAAATAAAAACGGCTGTTTTGTGAAGAAATAGCCGTTTTTATTATTTGGGTGGATATTACATTTCATATATGTCCTTGTCGGAAAGAATAGTGTAGTTATGCTCCTTTAATGCTTCAATAGCCTTGTCATTGTTTTCTACACGCATGATAACGTAAGCTTCGTTTTCGGATTTTGAGATAAATGCATACATATATTCAACCGAGATATTTGCAGCATAAAGACATTCCATAGCTTCCGCAAGTCCGCCGGGTTTGTCGTCGATTCCGATTGCAATAACATTTGTAACGGAAATTGTGCAGCCTGCATTTTTGAGGACATTGCTTGCAAGTTCAGGTTTGTTTACAATGATCCTTAAAATTCCGAAATCCTTAGTATCGGCAATAGAGAGCGCTCTGATGTCAATGTCGTTTTCCTTGAGAAGCTTTGTGACACTGCATAATCTGCCGGGTTTATTTTCAACGAAAATAGAAATTTGTTTAACTAACATAAAAACGACCCTCCTGATTAGTCATGAAGTTTACGGTTATCAATAACCTTAACAGCCTTGCCCTCAAATCTTGGCAAAGACTTAGGTTCAACGAGAGTGATCTTAGCACCGATGCCGAGAGTGGATTCAACGGCTGCCTTTATAGCGTGTTCTTTTTCTTCAAGGCTCTTTACGGTATCAGAGAACATATCCGGGGTCATTTCTACCTTGATCTCAAATGTGTCGGTGTTGTTTTCTCTGCCTACGATTATCTGATAGTAAGGAGATGTGTTGCCCATAGAAAGAAGAACGGATTCAATCTGTGAGGGAAATACATTTACGCCGCGGATAATGAGCATATCGTCGGAACGACCGCGCGGTTTGAGCATTTTAACAAGAGTACGTCCGCAGGAACATTCCTTTCTTGAAAGAACACCGATATCTCTTGTTCTGTATCTGATGAGAGGGAAGGCTTCTTTTGTGATACAAGTAAATACAAGTTCACCCTGTTCACCCTCGGGAAGAACTTCGCCTGTATCGGGATCAATGGTTTCAACAATGAAGTGATCTTCGTTGATGTGCATACCTGTCTGTTCCTCACATTCAAAAGCAACACCCGGACCGATGACTTCGGTAAGACCGTAGATATCATAAGCTTTAAGACCAAGCTTGTCTTCAATATCCTTGCGCATTTCTTCCGTCCAGGGTTCAGCACCGAAAAGACCTGCTTTGAGCTTTATTTGATCCTTTGTGATACCGAGCTCATGCATTGTTTCGGCAATGAAGAGCGCATATGAAGGAGTACAGCAGATAACAGTAGAACCGAAATCCTTGATGATGTTTACCTGACGCTGTGTATTTCCGACAGAAACGGGGATAGTAGTCATACCGATTTTTTCGGCACCGTAGTGAAGACCGAAACCGCCCGTGAAAAGACCGTAGCCATAAGAAACGTGCATGAAGTCGGATTTGTCGGCACCTGCCGCAGTGAGGGCACGTGCGGTACATTCAGCCCATACATCGAGGTCGTGTTGAGTGTAGCCTACAACGATCTGTTTGCCTGTTGTGCCGGAAGAAGCGTGAAGCTCAACAACATCATCCATAGGAACGGCAAACATACCATAAGGATAAGTGTCACGCAAATCTTGCTTTACAACGAAAGGCAGCTTGTGAAGGTCCTCAATACTGCGAATATCGTCGGGCGTAACACCTGCCGTAATCATTTTGTCACGGTAGAAAGGCACTTTTTCGTAAACACGTCTTACCGTCTGAGAAAGACGGCAGCTTTGAAGTGCTTTCATTTCATGGAGCTTGGCACACTCCATTTCCTTATTCCAATACGTTGACATAAGTAAAATCCTCCCCTGTAATATATAAATTTAAAGGTATTCGGATAAGATATGACTGATATTGTGCAGATATTACTGTTATTCACAGATGTAGTCGGTCGAGAAAGCAAGTCTTTCACCGGTGTCAAAGGTTTTTTCAAGAGAAACAAGCCTGAGGGTATCGTTGCCATTCGGCGTAAGAGTGTATTTTATAGTGCTTGCCTTGGCAAGATATATGTTATCTGCATACCAGTCAATTACAATAGTGTGAGTATCATCAATAATGGTTTCCTCGGTAAGTATGCCATAGCCGCAGAAAAACGAGTTTTGTGTGAAATCAAGACTGTTATCCTCCGCATTATATGCAGGCAGGGTCGAAAAGTCGTAATTTTCAATACCGAGAAGATTTTTGGCACAGCTTTTCAGATTATCCACCGATACACGGCAACTGCTGTCAAGCTTCAATCGCTTGTCGTTGATATAGCTGAATGATATCAAGTTGTTGACAAACAGCTCGTTTTCAAAAGTACCCGTGATTCCGTCAAAATTGAGCTGATAGTTTGTATCCTGACAAAGCCAGTCAAATTCGGAAGTGAACGAGTAGCACATTTTAACGGCATTGCTTGTTATGGAATCAATGGTGTACAGTGACAGATAACCATCACGTTTGGTATTTTCAGGGCGGAACAAGGCAAAATAATCGTCATCCGTGCCGGAATAATCAAGCTCCCATATGCTTTTTCCGACAGGGAAAAGATCGCAGTCGCTTTTTTCGATATCCAGCTCCACTTTGAAAGTGCAGTCATTTTTGTTATCTTCGCCATAAAGGTCGTTATAGATAATTGTATCAACAATTTTCCAGTCGGAAAGATACACCCCGTTCAGAAAATCATATGCGCTGACAGAACGAGCACCGCCGTACTGCATGAGCAGTTCGGTATTGTGAGATTTTAAGGCGTTCAGAAAATCGGAAGCACACATTTCCGCAATAGCTAAATCTGAAATTTCTGTATTTTCATCTATAAGTAAAGTTTCATTCTCTTTAATGCCATTTATTTCGATAAAATCCGAAATATCATATTTTACCACAGTTATCTCAAATTGCGTAATC
>CASFZT010000153.1 GCA_949299215.1 uncultured Ruminococcus sp. | reverse complement strand
CAGCAGCAGAAATATTACTTATACAAGTATTTAAAGCCTCGAAAATTTGACTCATATTTGTATTTAAAACATTAGTCAAAGTTTCTTTTGCAGTTTCTGCAGCATTACCATCCCAAATACCAGAACCACTATTTAATTTAGCTAATACTTTTGGAACTACTGTTGCTGCTATAACAACAGCAAATCCTAATATATCAGCTAATGCTTTAAAAATAGGTGAACAAATTATTATTCCATTTGGCAGTGTTGTTCCAACAAATATAAGTTATACATCTGATGTATTAGATTTAAATTTATCAGCAATGAAAAAAATTTATCCGTGCTGCTTTGGTTCTGCGTTGAAAAATGAGGGTATATCCGAATTTCTTGAAATTATTGATGAATATTCATGTCAGCCTGTGTATGGCACTGAATTCGGTGCAAAGGTTTTTAAGATTGCGGAGGACGAGCAAAAGAACCGTCTTACTTATATGAAAATTACCGGTGGATCACTGAAAGTCAGAACTATGCTTGAAAATAACGGCTGGTCGGAAAAGGTAAATCAGATACGTATATATTCCGGTGCAAAATATCAATCTGCGGATATTGCCGAAAGCGGAATGATATGTGCAGTTACGGGACTTACAAGAACTTTTTCGGGCGAAGGACTTGGAAAAGAACAAAATTCTGCACCGCCTGAGCTTGAACCAATACTTAATTATCGTGTAGTACCAGAAAAAGGCGTAGATGTGCAGGGTGCATATCTGAAATTAAAAAAACTTGAGGAGGAAGACCCACAGTTAAATATAATATGGAATGAACGATATAAGGAAATACATATTTCCGTAATGGGAGAAATTCAGCTTGAGATACTGAAAAGCGTTATTAAAGAAAGACTTGGGTTTGTGGTAGAGTTTGACAGTGGCAGTATTGCATATAAGGAAACTATTGCCGCAAAAGTTGAGGGTGTCGGACATTATGAGCCGTTGAAACATTATGCGGAAGTACATCTTATTCTGGAACCTACAGAGCGAGGCAGCGGTCTTAAATTTGTGTCCGATTGCCGTGAAGATGTGCTTGACAAAAATTGGCAAAGACTTATTCTTACTCATTTACAGGAAAAAACACATATAGGTGTGCTTACGGGTTCACCTGTTACCGATATGAAAATAACACTTGCCACAGGTAAAGCTCATATTAAACATACGGAGGGCGGAGATTTTCGCCAAGCAACATATCGTGCAGTAAGAAATGCTCTTATGAAAACAGAAAGTGTTTTGCTTGAACCGTGGTGTGATTTTCATATAGAAGTGCCCGATGATTGCGTAGGACGTGCCATGACTGATATACAGCAGATGGGCGGAGAATTCGGTTCTCCTATGTCTGATGGGAAAAAGTCGGTAATTGATGGTATTGCTCCGATTTCCAAAATAGGAGATTATCATAATGTTTTAATGGGATATTCAAAGGGAAAAGGACGTATTACTTGTGTGCAAAAAGGATATTTTCCATGCCATAATGCAGAAAAGGTAATTGCCGATATCGGATATGATCCGGAAAGTGATATCGATAATACGGCAGATTCAATTTTCTGTACACATGGCACAGGCTTTGCGGTAAAGTGGAACGAAGTTGAAAGTTATATGCATCTTGAAAGTGTACTGAAAAAAGCAAAGGAAATTACCGTTGCTGTGCATAATAATCCAACTGCTTTAAAAAGCCGTGATATTTATGCTGAGGATAAAGAGCTTATGGAAATATTTGAACGTACATACGGAAAAATCAAGCGAGATGAACGTTCGGCGCTGTATACAGAAAAGGATGTAAATAACAATAAGCCTAAATCATCTAAAGCATCACCAATTCACACCGGTCCCGAATATCTGCTTGTTGACGGATATAATATTATTTTTTCATGGGACGAGCTTAAAGAAATTTCAAATGAAAATCTTGACCTTGCAAGAAGTATGCTTATAAATGCACTATGTAATTATCAAGGCTTTAAGCAATGTAACCTTATACTTGTTTTCGATGCATATAAAGTGAAAAACGGCGTGGAGCATATTGAAAAGGTAAATAATATAACCGTCGTTTATACTAAAGAAGCTGAAACTGCAGATACATATATAGAGAAAGCAACACATGAAATAAGCAAAAATCATAGAGTGCGTGTTGCAACCTCGGATAATCTTGAACAGGTGATAATTCTCGGAAACGGAGCGTACCGTATTTCTGCAAGTGAGTTTTATAATGAAATAAAAGCCGTTGAAAAAGAGATACGCCGTTATTATGAATAATGAAAAATCCCCACAGAGTTTGTTTTTACTCTGTGGGGATCGTTTTTTTATAATGCCGGGGCAAGCCCCTTATTCAAATTATAATGTGATTTTGCCACCAGAATTTGCAGGAACCTCAACAGTCTTGCCGCCGAATACCGTGATCTTGAACGGAACGGAGTTCTTTGTGAAGGATACTTCAATCGTACCATTGTTGTTTACGGCTGAGATGTAAATAACCTTGTTTGCATCTGTATCATAAATTGAGCATGAAGCGGTTTTTCCGTCCTCAAGGTTATAGATAACTACTTCTGCATTGTTAAGATAGTCATATTCAAAATCTTTCTCAAATGCACCATATGCGATCATGCTGTTGGATTTAGCAAGGCAGGGAAGTCCGAAATAATCATAAGTTTTGCTGTAATATTTTCCGCCTTCAAACGTTTCGCCGCTGATTATATCTGTCCATTTGCCCTCGGGAAGATAAAATTCACCGATACCACGATCATTGAGGATAGGAGCAACAAGGATATTGTCACCGAACATATACTGTTTATCAAGTGTAAGACAAGCGGGGTCATTTGCGTAGTCAATAACCATTGCTCTCATCATTGGAATACCGGTCTCATGTGTCTTAATAGCCTGAGCCCAGATGTAAGGCATGAGCCTACCTTTAAGCTTTGTAAAGAAACGAAGAACATCTACACACTCGGTAGAGCCGTCCTTATCAAAGAGCCAGGGCACACGATAAGAAGAGTTTCCGTGAAGTCTTGAATGTGTGGAGAAAAGACCAAATGCAGCCCATCTCTTATAAATATCCGCAGTAGCAGTAGCTTCAAATCCGGACATATCATGGCTGAAGAAACCGAAACCGGACATACAGAGTGAAAGTCCTCCACGGATAGTTTCTGCCATTGATGTATATTCCGCAGAACAGTCACCTCCCCAGTGTACGGGGAATTTCTGACCTCCTACCGTTGCAGAACGTGCAAAGAGGCAAGCCTTATTTTCACCGTAATATTCTTTGAGAACATTAAATACGGTCTTGTTGTAAAGATATGTGTAGTAATTGTGCATTGTGATAGGATCGGAGCCGTCGTAATATTTTACCTTTGTGGGGATTCTTTCGCCGAAGTCTGTCTTGAAGCAGTTTACTCCCATTTCGCAAAGAATTCTTAATTTGGAAGCATACCACTCACAGGCAGCAGGATTTGTGAAATCGACAATAGCCATACCCGGCTGCCAAAGGTCGCCCTGGAATACACTGCCATCAAGATTTTTGATAAAATAGCCGTTTTCCACACCTTCATCAAAGAGCTTGGAACGCTGTGCAATATATGGATTGATCCATACGCATATCTCAAGATTTTTGTCGGTTTTAAGGCGATTGAGCATTGCTTCGGGCTCTGGGAACTGTCTTTTATCCCATTCAAAATCACACCACTGAAATTCTTTCATCCAGAAGCAGTCAAAATGAAATACCTGAAGCGGAATATCTCTTTCAACCATACCGTCGATGAATGAAGTAACCGTTTCTTCATCATATTTGGTTGTAAATGATGTTGTAAGCCAGAGACCGAATGTGTAAGCAGGCGGAAGTGCAGGCTTACCTGTAAGAGTTGTGTAATTTGAAAGAACTTCGCCGATATTTTCGCCGCCGATCACAAAATATTCAAGATGCTCACCGGGAACGGTAAATGAAACCTTTGAAACTGTATCGGAGCAAACCTCAAATGACACCTTGTCGGAAGAATTTACGAATATACCATATCCGCAGGAAGAAACATAAAAAGGAATACATTTATACGACTGGTCGGAGCAGGTACCGCCATCGGAATTCCATGTTTCTACATTCTGACCGTTCTTTACAAACGGAGTGAATTTTTCACCGAAACCATAGAAATATTCTCCTACATTCATTGAAAACTGTTCACGGATATATGTGCTTCTTGCATCCTGAGGATAACTCCAGAATGTATCATCCTGCATTGAATTAAGACGTGCAGATACCTTGAATTTGTTTTCATTTATAACAGATGCGGAACGCCAAGCACCGCCTGTAAGTCTTTTATCCTTATAATAGTACTGAACTGTCCAGTTGAATTTGCCTATCACAAGCTTAGTGTCTCCCGAAATAAGCTCCCAGCAATCGCCCTTTTCATTGATCTCGGGGGTATAACCCTGATCCTCTTCAAGTTCAAATGCAGGCTGATTTCCGAGCGTACCTTTATAATGATCGATGGAAACCTTAATAACGTTCTTTTGTGTTGAAGTAAAGGTAACATCAAGGCAGGGACCACCGAGGGTCATACCTCTGTTCTGAATGTACTGGCAGGTAGCGTATACATTGATTCCGTTTTTAACGGGTGTGATCTCATAAGCCTGTGAAGCATAGTTAACTTCAAAGCCTCTTTGATTAAGC
>CASFZT010000152.1 GCA_949299215.1 uncultured Ruminococcus sp. | reverse complement strand
CGGTGCAATATTCTCCGTCACAAACTTATCGCCAAGATATTCCTTTATCGTTTCCATAACCTCGCCGTACATATCAAGCAATTCGGTTTGTTTTTCCTCTATAATATTGTATTTTTCCGTTTTTCCCGCAAACTCAAGCTCCTTTGCAAGCTCGGAAAGCTTAACCGCACCTATGCTAAGCGATGTACTCTTCAATGCGTGTACTTCAATAATATAATTCTTCCAGTCTTTCTTCTCAAACAAATCATTGATATACTTTATCTTTTCAACACCTTTCTTCACATACAGATCAAGTATCTCAACATATGCGTCAACATCGCCGCCTGTAAACATAAGTCCCTTGTCCGGATCAAACATTTCGCTTTCGGTTTTCTTTGTCTGACTGCGTGACTTTCTTCTTTCAACGCCACTGTAATCATTACCGGACGGGGCTTGTATAAGCTCCTGCGGCAGATAATTTCGCAGCATCTTATCAAGCGCCGAAAGCTCTATCGGCTTTGCCATAAAATCATTAAGTCCCTCTTTTATGAACATATTCTTTACACCGTTAACGGCATTTGCGGTAAGTGCAATGATAGGCAGCTTCTTATAATACTCGCCGTCCATATTACGGATAATATGCGTTGCCTCAACGCCGTCCATCTCAGGCATCATATGATCCATAAAAACAATATCTATATCCTTTGAACGAAGCATATTTATTGCCGCACGTCCGCTTTCTGCGGTAAGTATCTGCATATTATACGGCTGCATAAGTCCTGTCGCAACCTTCAGGTTGATTATATTGTCATCAACAATAAGCACTCTTGCTTTCGGAGCGGTAAAGCGTACACCGCTGCTTCTGCGCTCATTTAAATTAAGCACCATATTTTCGTCATTCAAGGCAGACACAAGTGCAAGCGAATAGAACGGTTTATATATACATTTTATTCCGTTCGGCACATCAATTGCATTTACTCTATCCTGAATCAAAAACACTTCAGTCTGTTCCTTTATGTCTTCAAAATACTTCTCATCATTCATATACTCTTCCGTACTGATAAAGCAATGCGTAACTCCGCCCTTTGCAATGCGCTCTTTAAGGGCATCTATTGTTGTATAATACCGCATATCTATTTTCAGCCGCTCTGCCATACTGTCAAAAAGTCCGGTATATGAATTTGCAATGCCGGTCATATATTCATCTGCCGCAAAATATATGACTGCATGTATTTTCTCCGGCTCTTTCACGGTTATAAAATCCTTGTCATCGGAAACCTCCATAGGAATAACGAATTTAAACTCCGAGCCGACCCCATATGTACTCTTTACGCTGATAAATCCGCCCATATTGGTAATAAGCTTTTTGGAGATGGCAAGTCCCAGACCGGTTCCCTCAACAGAACGGTTTTTCTTTGTATCTACCTGCTGAAAGCTTGTAAAAAGCTTGTCAAGATTTTCCTCCGTAATTCCAATACCGGTATCTTCAACAGATACAAGAAGATTTATACCGTAATCCTGTCTTAATGAAGAAACGCTTAATTTTACGTATCCGCTTTTTGTAAATTTTATGGCATTTGTCATAAGATTTATAATGACCTGACGTATACGCAGCTCATCGCCGATAATTCCTCTCGGTATATCGCACGCTGCATCTACTATAATTTCAATATTCCTGCTGCCCTTTCTTGCAAGCGACATATTAACAACATCATTCAATGTTGACGCTATATTAAATTCTTCATTGATAAGCTCCATTCTACCCGAATCTATCTTTGAAAAATCAAGTATATCATTTATGATTGCAAGCAGGCTTCTTCCCGATGTCTGTATATTAAAGCAGTTTTCACGGACCGACCCACTTATATCATTTTCACGCAGGATCATTTCGCACATACCAACTATCGCATTCATGGGTGTACGTATCTCATGGCTCATATTCGTAAGAAAATCAGATTTTGAATTTTCCGCACGCCTTGCATCATCTGCCGCTTTTGTGAGCTTTCTTTCCGATGCCTTTACATTTCTTATAAACGCAACTATATAAGCTTCCGTCATAAGCATAACTCCGACTCTCACAAAAAAAGCCACCGTTGCCGACATGGAATTGAAATCCACCGTTTTAAACACAAATATATGCAGGCACAGCAAAGCAAGTGTAAGTATCATCTGCGTCAATATAAGCTTCTCATTTCTATATATTATAAGCAGCACCGCCTCGCCTACCAGCACAACAAGTGACGGATATATATCCATTTCCATAATGCTGCACATGGAAATGGTTATAAATGCACCGATCATAAATACATACGATTTTACTTTTGCGGAACACTCCGGCTTAAATACAACATAAAATACAATTGCTGCCAATCCCCATGTAATTATATGTACAAAAACAGGCCACTCGTATGCAGCAGTCATTATTGTCTGAAAAACACAGCACACCAAATAAACAACAAGCGCAAGTATGCCGGACTTATTCGTAAGATTCGTTTTTTTCATCTGAATCTGTCCCCTTATCTGACGACAAATTTTAGGCAATACCGCACAGAGCTTGTGCGAAATCTGCAAGCAGATTTCGTGCAAAGCCGTCATGCGGGCTTTGTGCAGTATTGCCTTTATAAGTTTGAAACCAATAATCAATATAATTTTATTAATTATATCACAAAAAATACTCAAACGTCAAGTATATTTGGTAACAATTTATTTATTTACAAAAAGATGCCGTATAAAACCATTTGATTTTACACGGCATTGTATATATCACATATAAATCAGAGTGATGCGACAAATCTGTCAAAAGCGGCAAGACCTTCATCCGTGCGCTTATAAACACCTGCGTGTTCAAGCACCTTTGCAAAAACCTTGCCTATTTCATCACGAATAACCTCATGCACATTATTGGCATTAACGTCACGTTCGGACATGAATTTTTCCGCCCAATCAGCGTGCTTTGCAAGCACCTCATCTGCACGGATATCCTTTCCGCCTACAATTGCATCTGCAAGCTGTTCCATTTCCGCTTTAAGTCTTGACGGCAGCACCGCAAGTCCCATAACCTCAATAAGACCAATATTTTCTTTCTTTATATGGTGCAGTTCATCGTGAGGATGATAAACTCCGAGCGGATACTTTTCGGTCGTGATATTATTTCTAAGCACCAGATCAAGCTCATAATCATTTCCGCGTTTTCTTGCGATAGGAGTTATCGTATTATGCGGCACACCGTCCGTCTGAGCATAAATAAAGGCGCTTTCATCACTGTATCCTCTCCACGCATCAAGAATTTTTCCGCCCAGTTCAACAAGTCTGCTCGTATCATCGCTTACAAGGCGCAAAACGGACATAGGCCACTTAACTCTGCCGACTTTAACATCTTCAAAGTCTGCTATCGTATAATACTTTTCTATCGGAGCTTTTTCCATTGCAAATGTATATCTGCCGCCCTGGAAATGCTCATGTGTAAGTATGGAGCCGCCCACTATCGGCAGATCGGCATTTGAGCCTATAAAATAATGAGGGAACTGTTTTACAAAGTCAAAGAGCTTTTCAAATGCCTCCGCATCTATCTTCATAGGCACGTGACTGCAATTAAAAAGTATACAATGTTCATTATAATAAACATAGGGAGAATACTGAAAGCCCCATCTTTCGCTGTGTATCTTCACGGGAATAATCCTGTGATTCTGACGTGCAGGATGATTAACTCGTCCGGCATATCCGACATTTTCCTCGCACAACTGGCAGCGCGGATAAGAGCTTTGCTTTGCGTTAAGTGCTGCCGCTATCGCCTTGGGGTCTTTTTCGGGTTTAGACAAATTTATGGTTATATCAAGTGTACCATACTCCGTATCGGCTGTCCACTTAACGTCTTTCGCAATTCTGTCTCGGCGTATATAATTTGTATCACAGCTGAATTTATAGTACCAGTCCGTAGCCGCAGAGGCGTTCTTTGTACTGTAAATATCCTTGAATTTATTTATGATTTCATGCGGTCGGGGTGTAAGGCAGCCCATAATTTCGGTATCAAAAAGGTCACGATAAACTATACTGTCCTCAATAATACCTTTTTCAACAGCGTAATCATTTATCTCATCAAGCACCTCGGCAAGACGGATACCCGTAAAAATATCCTCAGGCGGATCATATTCATCAAGCTGCAGCTTATGAATAATGAGGTTTGCGGCATATATCCTATCCTCTGCGGTAATAAGATTGTTCTCCAGACCATAGCATATAAGCTTTCTTATTGTAACATCTATTGACATATAAAAACCCCCGTTTCCAAAAATACATATAAACATTTCAATAAAGGGCTTGCCCCGTCATTCAACGCGGCAAGCCGCAGCGAAGCTGCGATGAAGTTTCAGTTGGGGTTTGAACCCCAACTGAAACTGAATATGTCCCCCGCCGCCTTAGAGGCGGGGGACATATTTCTTAAGTTATATTATACCATTAAACATACTCTATTTCAATATTCTTCCGCACACAGATTATTGACGTTTTTTTAAAAATGTACACATTTATAATTAAAATGCAAAAATCGCCGCCATAATTTGTGCATTATATGCTTATGGACGGATTTACTGTTTAATAATTTGTTGAAAAGATTAGAGCCTGTTCACATTAAAATAGCATCAAAAATCATAGCCAAAGTTAAATTCCCCGAATACAGTGCATCGAGTTTATCGTAACGAGTAAAAACACGTC
>CASFZT010000151.1 GCA_949299215.1 uncultured Ruminococcus sp. | reverse complement strand
TGGCAGGCTTTATTGGGAGTTACTCTTTTTGTCTCTTTTTACAAAAATATCATTGCTTTTTCTCTTTTTTGCCTATTGACATTTCACCGTAGGACTTTCTCCTGAACAATATAGGAATTTCAGAGAGAGGATATCGGAATATATGTCGGAAGATAAATACGGACTGCATACCATTTGCAGCGTTTATTTTGATTCGGACGACGACAGGATAATACGCTCTTCCCTGACAAAACCCGTGTATAAGGAAAAGCTGAGATTAAGAAGCTACGGTGTTCCGAGCGGAGATGATTATACTGTGTTTTTGGAGCTTAAGAAAAAATATAAGGGGATAGTCTATAAGCGCAGGATACCCCTTGCACTTTCGGAAGCGGAGGATTATATAAACACGGGAAGCCATTCGGGCAAAGACAGTCAGATATTCCGTGAGATAGATTATTTCAGAGATTTTTATCACGCATATCCAAAGGCCATGATAGCATATGACAGAATCGCAATGTACGGCAATGAAGACGAAAATTTAAGACTTACATTTGATTTTAATGTAAGAGGAAGGTACGATCGTCCTGATTTGAAATACGGCGATCTTGGAACAGCGATAATACCCGAAGGATATGCTCTTATGGAGCTTAAGATAACAGGTTCGATGCCGATGTTTCTGGCAAATATACTTTCCGAATTGAGTATATATCCCATGTCATTTTCAAAATACGGTCAGTTTTATATGATGAAAGGAGAGGCTTTATGTTCACAAGTATCCTGAATTCTGCTGATCTTGGAGCAGGCGAGTTTGCGGCGTGTACAGCAGCGTCCGTTTTAATAGGATTAGCTATTGCATTCAGCTATATGTTCAGAAGCAGTTACAGTAAAAATTTTGTTTGTACTTTGGTTATGCTGCCTGTTATAGTTCAGGCGTTGATAATGCTTGTAAACGGAAATGTCGGTACGGGTGTTGCGGTGCTCGGCGCATTCAGTCTTATAAGATTCCGTTCCGTTCCGGGTACTTCAAGAGAGATAGGTGCGCTTTTTCTTGCAATGGCGGCAGGAATTGCAACGGGTATGGGACAGATATGGTTTGCGGCTGTATTTACAGGTGCGGTTTGTGTTATAATGATAGTGCTTACGGCAGTGAATTTCGGCGGCAGTCATCCGGGGGCGTCCGTTCTGAAAATAACCGTACCGGAGGATCTTGATTATAACGGCGTTTTTGATGATATTTTTGAGAAATACACTTCAAAATCTGTACTCATGTCATCGAGAACAACAAATATGGGCAGCCTTTATGAGCTTAAATATAATATCATAATGAAAAATACGGACGATATAAAATCAATGACAGATGAGCTTAGATGCAGAAACGGAAATCTTACCATAGTATGCTCTGCATTGCAGTCGTCACAGGAGGAATTATAATGAAAAAACGCATAGCTTTTATTACAGCACTTACACTGCTTTGCGGTATGCTTTCCGGCTGTAATACAAATACGGAAGCCAACGGGCAGACAGATACGGTAAATGAAACGATATCAAATGCCGTTGCTTCTTCGGGAGAGGAAAGCTTTGACGATGTAAATGCAGAGGTCATTCTTTCTGACAGCAGTGTGACGGTTAAAGGAAACGGCGTTTCTGCAGACGGTTCTGTCGTTACATTTACCGAGGCAGGAGATTATGTGATAAGCGGCACGCTTTCGGATGGACAGATAATAGTTGACGCCGCAGATGATGCAAAGGTAAAGCTTATTTTCAACGGAGCAAGCGTTACTTCGGAAAGCTCTGCTGCGGTGTATGTAAAAAATGCGGATAAGGTTACGATATATCTTGCCGACGGCTCTTCAAATGTCTTTGCGGACTGTAAGGAGTATGCGGAAGATGATGAAGCAGATTCTTGTATATATTCAAAATCCGATCTCTGTTTTGACGGCACCGGAGAATTGTTTGTAACAGGCAGAGCAAATCACGGTATACATTCAAAGGACGACCTTGAATCGGCAAACGCAAATATATCCGTAAGCTCTGCAAATGATGGATTTAAGGGAAAGGATTCCGTAGTAATAGCAAGCGGAAAAATATCCGTTGTAAGTACAGGTGACGGTATCTGTTCCGATAATGACGAAGATGCGGATAAGGGATATATTGAAATAAGCGGAGGAGATATTTCCGTCACAAGCGGCGGCGGTTCGGCAAATCCTGTCAGTGAGGACGACTCCTCATGCAAGGGAATAAAGTCCTCAAATTACATTAATATTTCCGGCGGTGCATTTGCACTTGACTGTGCAGATGATGCAGTACATTCCGATATGTCGGTGAATATAAGCGGCGGTGAATTTGAGATAAAAGCAGGAGATGACGGTATCCATGCCGAAACAGACCTTATTATAGACGGCGGAAAGGGCGTTATAGAGCAAAGTACGGAAGCTCTGGAGGGAATGACCGTTACCGTTAATTCGGGTGAGTGGAACATAACCGCTTCAGATGACGGAGTAAATGCGGCAGGCAACGGTACCGAGGAGGAGCAAACCGCAGCGGCGGAAAATACTGCTTTTGGCGGAGGAAATGATGACTTTACACCGAACGAAAATAATCATATCACGATCAACGGCGGTTATCTTAAAATAGATGCAGGCGGCGATGGCATTGACTCAAACGGAAATTTCACCGTGAACGGCGGCGAGGTATATGTTGAAGGTCCAGAAAATGACGGAAACAGCGCGATTGATTTTCCGGGTACGGGACTTGTAAACGGCGGTACTCTTATTGCATCGGGCAGTTCGGGAATGGCTCAGACCATGTCGGCTGATTCCGGGCAGTATTCGCTGATGATATACTTTACTTCCGAACAGACGGCAGGTAAAAAGATAACCTTGAAAAATTCGGACGGCGAGATCGCAAGCTATACTCCGTCAAAGAAATTCACTTCAATACTATTTTCCGTACCAAAGCTTTCTGCGGACGGTGAGATAACGGTGCTTTCGGATGATGAGCAGCTTTGTACGGTAACATTGACTTCAAAGTCAACTTCAATAAATGAAAACGGAGAAGCGGTGTCTGTAAAAGGAAACGGCTTTGGCGGCATGGGAGGAATGGGCGGACGTCCTCAAAAGCCGGGCGGAGCAAATTTCCCACAGACGGGCAATGATACACAGCCTCAGACAGGTAATGATACAGACACGCAGACCGGTGATGATACACAAACACAAACGGGTGATGTACCTCAAATGCCTGAGGGAATGACACCGCCTGATGGTGAAATGCCGCAGATGCCTGAGGGCATGACACCACCCGACGGCGAAACGCCGCAGATGCCTGAGGGCATGACGCCGCCGCAGGAAGAAACGACAACTACCGATAAATCGGCTTCTGCATAAAAACAAAATGCCGTGCGCTGCGTAAAAACAGAGCACGGCATTTTGTTTACTATATTGTCTTAGTCAAGATAATCTCCTACGGGACTTGCATTGTACTGCTTTATGACCTTTACGATTATTGAACCATCCGATTGTTCGCTTTCTTCGATTATCTTATACTTGGTGCGGTTGCGTTCAAGTCCTTTTTTGTACTGTTCAAATTCTTTATAGCTCAACTGGTCGGCAGGATTTTCACCGTATTTGTCATAAAAAGCCTTGATATCTTTTTGCACATCGTCAAGATTGGTTTTAAGAACTCTTTTGAGTTCGTTAATACCGTTTTCGCCAATCTTGATTACATTGAGCTTATTTTGCCTTGCTCGTTCCGCCCAGTAGCGGAAATCGGCGGGGCTGGAGCGAAGAGGAACGCCCCTTGTGGAGCCGGACGTTACTCCGGCGGAACGCCGATTTTCAAGAGAGTTATTACTCCTCTTCTTCGGCATCGTCTTCACCGCCGTTTAAGTTGTTATTGTTATTAAACCCGTATGTATCCGCTTCTTCCGCTTTTTCTTCTTTGATTTGCTCGATTTCCTTATCTACATCCTCAACGATTGAAATATTTGAAAGCAGCGTACGCAAAGACACAATTCCTGCAAGGTTTTTGGCTATGTCATAATCCTGTGCCATATTTTCAGGCAGATTTTTATAAAAGTTTATTTTAATATCGTTAATAAGTTCGATATTGTTCTTAAACCTGTACTGCAAAAGATGTAAAAGGATTTTTAAACGTTCATAAAGCGTTTTTCTGAACTTCCGCTCTTTTGCCGTCCTCAACTGGTCAATTCCCCACATCTTAAACTCCATTGCAACGCCTGACAGATTGCCTGCAAACTGGTCATCGGACAAGTCCGGCACGAGAGAAATCTGGAATATAAAATCAAGCAGAGTATCTATGTGCTGCTGAACTGCTGTCGGGTTAATGTCTTTTACTACCCACTTCATATCAGCACCAACAGGTAAATTTGCCGTGCGATATTTGTTTATATTTTCAATCGTTGAAGCGTTCAGTGTTCCGCCTGAAGCCGCAAGAATAGCATTAGCAATTGACTGCAAATCATCCGTATTATTAGATAGTGTCAAAGACAGGCTGTCCAAGAGGTCTTTAACTGCCTTATAATCCCCGTCCGCTTTGTCGTTGTTTTTGGTCTGCAAAATCGGAATACCGCCCATATTGTGCGGCTCTGTGCTAACAAGCTGCAAAGTGTAACCGTAGCCGTCGAAAGTGTAGAGATTTTCATTGTCGTAGACATAGGCTGTGTTTTTGATTTGCCTGTTTTCTCTGTAAGTAT
>CASFZT010000150.1 GCA_949299215.1 uncultured Ruminococcus sp. | reverse complement strand
AAATGAAAATCCCGACCCAAATGATGACAACTTTGATGACGGCGGAGTTTTTGATGTTAATTGATTTTTTGAGATATACAGGGTTTTCGTATCTTGAATTTGGGACGGGTGTTTTTCGGAAAAGACCCGGATATTCTTGGCAGGGGTAAAACTCGGAAAGGAATGATTAGGAAAATGAAAAAATTCGATATAAAAAGTATACCGCTTGTTCCGGTAATCACCGGCGGACTTGCACTTGTAGCGGTTATTGCTGTTGTAATTATATTTGTAAGCTCAAGCGGCGGAGCAGGACTTTACATAACGGATGTAAGCGGGAGCGTAAGTATTACGAACGCAGATAATACCAGCGTGAACGGAAGCTCCGGAGATGCTCTTGCAAAGGGTGATATAATTTCGGTGGGAGATAATTCTTCCTGTAAGATCACTTATAAAGGAAAGAAAAATTCGGATAATAATTATATTATAGCTGCTCCGAATACACAGATCGTTATAAACGGCGATTTTGACGGCGGAGATGAAAGCGAGATATACCTTAACAGAGGTGCGCTTATCTGCAATCTGTCGGAGGAGGATAAGTCCGATATTACGGTGAGAACTGCAAATTCAATGGTGTATCCTGCGGATACCGTTTCAAAGATTGAGTATTTTACGGACGGATTTGAAGCGTATACCGATGTTCATACTTTTATGGGAAATTCATCGATACTTCTTTATGATAACCAGGGCAATCCGGTGAA
This sequence comes from uncultured Ruminococcus sp., assembly GCA_949299215.1. Classification (GTDB taxonomy): domain Bacteria; phylum Bacillota; class Clostridia; order Oscillospirales; family Ruminococcaceae; genus UMGS363. Next base: position 3,956 of record CASFZT010000150.1, on the reverse strand, counting down.
TAATAAAGAGGTGCTTATAGAAAAGCGTTCGGGAAGAGTTACGGTAAATGATCTGGGACCCGAATTTGCATATCTTAATATTGAATTTCCATTGGAAGAGCTTACGGCGTTTGACCTTGCAAGACTTATTGAAATTGCAATGTATATTGATAATTTTCCATATACGACTGATGAATTGAAGGCTGTATATGACAGCAAGAATCAGACTGCGGAAATTGTTACTGAAAGCAGTACATCTCTTACAACGGAGATACAGAATCCCGAGCCTATCGTTACCGAAAGCACCGGTACATCTCCTATTGTTATAGAACCGCCGTCTACGGCAGTTACAACAAAACCACAGACTACAACGACTACCGCAGCAACGACGACCGAGCCGGTTACGACAACGACAGAAGAAGAACTGGAAGATGATGACAGTGATGATGCTTTGCTTATGGTCGTTATAAATATTGACGGTGAGGAAACCATTCAGGAGGTAGAATATGGCGGAAGTGCCGAAAAACCTTCTGTTCCGGAGATCCCCGGAAAGAGATTTATAGGATGGGATAAGTCGTTTGATAATATTACCGAGGATACCGTTATCACCGCTTTGTTTGAGGATACCGAGGAGAGTAAGGTATATCATAATGTAACAATAGTTGTTGCAGATAAAAGCACTGTTGTGAAAGTAGAACATGGTACGGCAGCACCGCTTCCGGATACGGTGAATATAGAAGGATATATATTCAAGGGCTGGGATAAGGATTATACCAATATCACCTCCGATACGATTATCACAGCAATACTTGAATCTACACAAAACACATTTACCGTTACATTTATGATATCCGGAATTCCATATACACAGACGGTCATGAAAAACGGAGCAGCTATTCCTCCGTTTACACCTACTACCGATATTAACGGAAATGAATTTGTAGGCTGGGATAAGTCTTATATAAATATAACTGAGGATACTGTTGTCACGGCAATTTTTGGTCAGGCGGAATATACGGTAACATTTGTGGTTGACGGACTTTCGTATCCCGTAAAGGTCAAGTCGGGAGAGGATGCAATTCCGCCAATCACCCCGGTTATTGATAGCCAGGGAAGAACATTCGTAGGCTGGGATGGCAATTATATTGCAGTAACATCCGATCTTACGATAAATGCTATATTTGTGTGATGTGAGGAAGGAATTTGATATGAAGATAAAAAGATATGCTGCTTTTGGAACTGCGGCTATGATGATGCTTGCCTGCTTTACCGGTTGTAAGGGTGAATCAACGGTAGGTGAGGATAATGCAATCCTTGATTCTCTTACCGGAGGAGCAACTCTTGCAGATGTGCAGATAAGAAATTTTGAAATGCCTGTGGAGGGTGAAAAAATCGCTGTTATCAATATTGAGAATTATGGTGAGATAAAGATAAAGCTCTTTTCCGATGCAGCAGCAAAGGGTGTGGAGAATTTTACGGGACTTGCGGAGATGGGATATTATGACGAACTTATTTTCCATAGAATTATCCCCGGCTTTATGATGCAGGGCGGAGATCCGAAAGGAAACGGCACAGGCGGCAAGAGTATATGGGGCGAAAAGTTTGAAGGCGGAGTTCCCGAGGGTTTGTATCATTTCAGTGGCGCTGTTGCATATGCAAATTCCGGAAGCACATCAACAAACGGAAGTCAGTTCTATATTGTAAATACCGATGAGGGTTATGCTTCTCCAAGCTGTCAGGAACTTATGGAGTATGATATTTCCACATATAATTGGCCTCAGAACGTAATTGATATGTATGCTGAAAAGGGAGGCACACCTTCACTTGACGGAGGATATACTGTGTTCGGACAGGTTTTTGAGGGAATGGATATAGTAAGAGAGATTGCCAATGTTGAAACGGATGAAAATGATAAGCCGCTTACACAGATAAAAATGGAATCCGTAAAGATAGTGGAATATACGGCAGAATGATAAAAATATAATTTTGCTATTGACAAAGGATTTCGTTTTTGATATAATATATTTGTTATCCTCGCTCATGCAAAGAGTGTGGGCGTAATCCAAGAGGAGGTGTTTTTAATGGCAAAGGTAAACGAAAAATATGAGGTAATGGTAATCTACAGCCTTAAGAACGGTGAGGACGGCGTTAATGCTCTCAACAACAAGTTTAAGGCAATGATCGAAGCAAACGGTACAATGGCATCTGTTGACGAGTGGGGCAAGAGAAAGCTCGCTTATGAAATAGATGACCAGACAGAAGGTTACTACGTTCTCTACACATTTGAGTCCAAGCCTGATTTTCCGGCTGAGCTTGATCGTGTATTCAAAATTACCGATGGCGTTATGCGTTCGCTTATTACTGTACTTTAATGTAATATGAAAGGGTGAAGGCTGTATGTTGAATAAAGTAATTATAATGGGCAGACTTACTGCTGATCCGGAATTAAGACAAACTCCGAATGGAGTATCAACTTGTCAGTTTAATGTTGCAGTAGATAGAAATTACTCGGGACAGAACGGAGAGAGGCAGACTGATTTTATTACCGTAGTAGCTTGGAGACAAACAGCAGAATTTGTCAGCAGATTTTTTTCCAAGGGCAAAATGATTATAGTAGAGGGTTGTCTTAGAACGAGAACATACGATGATAAGCGCTATCCCGAAGTAAAGCATTATGTAACGGAAGTATATGCTGATAATGTAATGTTTGGAGAAACTAAAGCGGCGTCGATGGCGAGCGGAAATTCAGCACCACAGCAGTTTGCACAGCCACAGTATGGCAATACTGGAAATTACGTCCAGCAATCACAGCCTCCTGTACAGAATAATGCGCAAGAAGCCATTTCTGTAGGCGATATGGAAGAATTTGAAGAAGTAGTAAGTGACCAGAAGGTACCGTTCTGATCACAAAAAAAGAAATCAATCTAAACAGAGGAGGTTACCATAATGGAAAAAGATAGAGAGAGATCTCCGCGCGGCGGAATGAAGAGATCCCGTAAAAAAGTATGTATGTTCTGCGCTGACAGAATTGAGAAAATTGATTATAAGGATATCCCGAGACTTAAGAAGTGCATGACTGAACGATCTAAGATCCTTCCCAGACGTGTAACGGGTACTTGTGCATATCATCAGCGTCAGCTTACAACAGCTATCAAGAGAGCAAGACATATTGCACTTGTTCCTTACGTATCTGACTAATGATTCATTACAATTGAGTATAATGCAAACCATCAAAGCGGATGAAATATGCCGCTTTGAAGGTTTTTCATTGTATAATAAAATAATAATGCGGATATGGCGGAATCGGCAGACGCGCTAGATTCAGGTTCTAGTGGTAGCAATACCGTGTGTGTTCAAGTCACATTATCCGCACCAAGTAAATAGGCACTTTCAAGGCTTTAACAGTTTTTGGAAGTGCTTATTTTTTTGTGCTTTTCTAACACTTTTCTAACACTGACCATCATCTAACGCCTTATTGATTTTTTCAGCCATATTCACCTTTGAGGAATATTCGAGATGGGAATATATATTACCTGTTGTTGCAATGTCGCTATGCCCTAACCATTCTTGAATCTCCTTTAAATTACAGCCAGACTTAATAAGAAAACTCGCTGCACTATGCCTTAGATCGTGAAAACGTATCACGGGCAAATCACTCTTTTGAATAGTGGTCTTGAACTTGTGGGAAACATAATCAGGTCTGAATAATCTTCCATCATCAAATTTACAGATATACTCATTATCATTGTAGCAATTACCAAACACTTTCCTCATCTCGTCTTGATGTGCTTTCAGCTTGATAAGATATTTCTTTACGCCCTCAGTAAGTGGAAGTGTTCTCATACTGGATAAAGTTTTTGTAGTATCATCATACAATGTACCGCCAGTTTTTGACAATGCTGTATGACGTACAGAAATAGTATCATTATTAAAATCAACCGCATCCCACTTTAAACCAAGAACTTCACTCCGGGTAT
>CASFZT010000149.1 GCA_949299215.1 uncultured Ruminococcus sp. | reverse complement strand
GTGCAAAGCTCTGTGCGGTATTGCCTAAAATTTATTATATAACTTTAATTTGCTAAAGTCAATCATTATTTTATTAATTCGACTATTCATCTTATTTATAACTTAGGCAATATGTCCCCCGCCTCTAAGGCGGCGTGGGACATATTCAGTTTCAGTTAGGGTTCAATCCCCAACTGAAACTTCATCGCAGCTTCGCTGCGGTTTGCCACGTTGAATGACGGGGCAAGCCCCTTATTGAAAGGCTATAACCGCTCCGCTATATTCACATTTACCTTACCTGCTCATGCAAGTATATTCTTTATAAACGCAGTAAGCTCTTCTGCCATTTCATCATGCTCAGGAAGTCTTGGATGTCCAGGTGTGGCAGCACCGTTGCGGCTGAAAATATTATGATAAACCTTCATACCCTCTGCGCAAAGCTCGTTCTTTATCTCCTCTATTGCATTATCCCACTCTTTGTCATGCATAAGCACGGTCGTAGTGAGAACAAATTTCGGAGAGCCGTATTTTTTATTAAGAATACGCAGCATATTCTTATAAACGCTCTTCCACTTTTCCCTGTACTCTGCGTCATAAATATTGATATCGCAGTTATTCACGCCGTCATGAGCATCGTTCTGCCCAAGCTCGACAATGACTATATCGGGGATATAGCGTGAAAAATCCCACTCCGTTATATCTCCGCCCTCGGGAAAATAGCAAAGCTTATCGTAAACATTTTCCATGCCGATATAATCGGGCGCATGAAAATATCCCGTACCTTCTATAAACGCAATACCGCCCTGTGCGATATTATGTATCTGTGCATTAAGATTTCTTGCGGTCTGCATGACAAAGCTGTGCCAAGCATTATCATAAACCGAGCGGTGATCCTCCGGGTCGCACTTTCCAACATAGTCAAGCGCTTCTATGACCTCGCCTGCGCACACACTGTCGCCGTAAACCTCTATTTTAAGCTCCGGCAACTCCGGCTTTTCAAGCAGTTCTCCGTCAAGCTCAATTCCAAGAAACGAAAATGCATGATTTGCGGCAAATTTTTTATATATCACAACATCATGCGCCGTATTGGGCAGATCCTTTGTAATTTCCACAAACACGTCCTTACCGTCATTTTCCGAAGAGATTAAGCCGGAGTACATTTTTCCGTCAATTACGGCGCCAAGCGAAAGAGTACCCCATGTGCTGCGGTTATTTATCTTTACCGAAAAACCCGTGCCTTTGAATTTAAAGAGTATCTGTGAACCCGCATAAAAGAAACGGGGTACGGTTTTATTGGAAAAGTCGATCCTTCCCATATATACAAGCTTATCGTTATCAGGTGTTACAAACATAATACCCTCCATCAAAATTTATGTTTTTATCTGCAAAAGCAGTATTCTTTATTATTTTAACATACATTATTGTTATCTTCAAGTAAAATTTATAAAATTTATATAATTACAGTAAAAATACGTTGTATAATTATTATAACTTAGGCAAGATGTCCCCCGCCTCTAAGGCGGCGGGTTCCATATTCAGTTTCGCTGCAGCTTGCCACGTTGAATGACGGGGCAAGCCCCTTATTGAATCAAGATAAGTGTATTTTTTACAACGGCGTAAAGGATGTGACTTATTATAAAATCAAACATTTTTGTAAATCAACTCGGCTATATTTCACATATGCCCAAGCGTGCCGTATTCAACGGCAGCGGTACGGATTTTGAGATCGTGGATTCCATGTCGGGAAGGACGATGTATGCAGGTACATTTTCCGATTTCGGCTTTGATGCGGCATCGGGATTCAAGGTCAAAATCGCCGACTTCTCCGGCTTTAACCGCACCGGAAAATATTTTGTAAGAGCAGGACGAAAATGTTCTGCCGAATTTTCCATTACGGATAAGCCTTATACCGACCTCAAGGACGGTCTGCTCAAGGCTTTTTATTATAACCGCTGCGGAGAGCTTGACAGTGCATATGCTGCGGAATATACACACGGCGTTTGTCATGAAGATGATGCCATGCTCTATGATGACCCTGCGGCAACTCTTGACGTAAGAGGAGGCTGGCATAGCTCAAACAACTATGGCAGATATACTGCCGCAACCTGTGTTGCTATTGCGCATATGCTCTATGCATTCAGGCTTTTCCCCGATGCATTTGCAAACAGCGGCAATATCCCGGGCGGGAAAAAAAATCTGCCGGACATACTTGAAGAATGCCGATATGGTCTTGACTGGCTTTTGAAAATGCAGGCAAGTGACGGCGGAGTTTATCATAAGGTATCCTCGCTCAATTCCAATCTTTTTGTCACCTGCGATGACGACAACGAGCCTATGTACATATTCCCCTGCTCGCATCAGGCAACGGCATATTTTATTGCGGTAACGGCTCTTGCTTCGGGAATATACGAAAAGTACGACCCCGATTTTGCGGACTTTCTGCAATCTGCTGCTTTCAACGGCTGGATATGGCTTTGCGGTCATGAAAATTACAAGCCGTTCGGCAATAAATATAAGTCGGAAAACATAAATCTTTCCGATATACCCGACAACTCATTCACGGATGCTTTCTTTTGGGTAATATGCGAGCTTTATGCTCTTACCGGAGATGATGTGTTCCGCAGCAAGATAACCGAAGTACATAAAAAAGCAAATGTGACCGGCTTTGAGCTTGGCATGACGGGCGGATTCGGAGCGCTTGCTTATATGCTTTCCGACAAACCGCATGATCTTGAAGTTGAGAGAGCTATCCGTCTGCAATTCCGAATTGCTTCCGACAACCTCTGTTCCGTTTCGGAACGAAACGGATTTGACACGGTAATGGCAGAGGACGGCTACAAGCTTGGCAGCAACATATCCATACTTGCGGACAGCATGACTCTTGTAACCGCATACATAATGCTCAACAGCAAAAGCTATCTCCATACCGCTCAGGAGCAGTTCAACTACATTCTCGGGAAAAATCCGAACGACATCTGCTTTGTCACCGGTTTCGGTACAAATACCGTAACGCAGCCGCATCACCGTCAGTCGGCTTTTGACGATGTTGAAAAACCCATACCCGGAATGGTCGTCATCGGCGCAAATGCGGACAGAGATGATGACTATGCAAAATGGAATATCCCCAAAGACTGCCCTCCCGCACGCTGTTACTGCGACACGGGATTCTGCAGCTCCACAAACGAAACGTCGGTAATATGCAATTCTTCGGCTTTGTGGCTAGCGGCATTCTTTGAAACTATATAAAAAGAAAGGACGTTATTGCAACATGAAAAGATCATTTTGCGGCATAATGGCGGCGGTTTTATGTACCGCAATGCTTGCAGGCTGTTCACAAAACAGCACAGACACACCCGTTTCCGACACAACGACCGCAGCATCGGAAGCAACGACTGCTGCCGTTGACGAAAACGCAGTGGACCCATCCGCACCCGTTAATCTTGAGGAAGGAGTTACCGATAAAATGTATAACAGAGCAATTATGAATGAGGGAAATTTAACAAGACTTGCAGCTGCAATGAAAAAAGCACAGAACGGCGAAAAGGTCACCGTCGGCGTTATAGGCGGCTCGATCACCCAGGGCAGTCTTGCATCAAACAGCGAAAACTGCTACGCCTCAAAGTTTTTTGGCTGGTGGAGCGAAAAGTTCCCTGAGGGCAAGCTTGATTTCGTAAACGCAGGTATCGGCGGAACGGACTCATATCTTGGTGTTCACCGTGTTGACGAGCATATTATTTCCAAAAATGCCGATGTTGTCATCGTTGAATTTTCCGTAAACGACACCGACAAGACAATGAACAAATATTCCTACGACAGCCTTGTAAGAAAGCTTCTTTCTGCGGAAAACAATCCTGCCGTTATCCTTCTTTTCACAACAATGGAGGATGGCACAAGCTTACAGGACGTACACAAGGAAATAGGAAAAGCATATGATCTGCCCATGATAAGCTATCATGATGTTGTATACCCCGAGATCGCAGCCGGCACACTTGCATGGAAGGACATATCCCCCGACAATATTCACCCGAACGATGCAGGTCATGAAATAATCAACCAGCTTTTAAGAAGATATCTTGATGATGTATACAGCAAGCTTGACAGCATCACGGAAGAACCCGCTCCTTTCACAGCAGAAGGCTACACAAGCGATTACTACAAAAATGCTAAGCTTTACAACGCTTCCGAGATAACAGCCGTATCAAGCGAAAACTTTGAGATAGGTCAGAACACTCTCTATCCTCAGTTCACCGACAACTGGATAACAACGGGCGGCGGTACTCTCACATTTGAGGTCGAATGTCAGAATTTCGGCATATTCTTCATGAGAACCACAGACGGAAAGAGCGGCACATACGAAGTATATGTAGACGGTGAGCGCAAAGGAAAGATGGAAGCCGATTTTACCGGCGGCTGGGGCAACTACGGTTTCACAAAGCAATTTGTCATTTCTAAGGACACCGCAAAGCACACTATTGAAATTAAACCTGCCGAAGGCTCGGAGGACAAAGAGCTTACCATTCTTGCGCTTATGATAAGCTGATTTAAGCGATACGATCACCGAGGGGCTGTTCACAATGAGCAGCCCCTTTTTTCATCTTTAACCGCCTTTGGTTTACAATTGTTGAAAATAACCAAACCATGCTATAATTTATAATATAATTTGCGCATAATGTAGATTTTTTAGGCAATTTAATGTACAAAATGACATATCAGAAATATTTTCCTT
>CASFZT010000148.1 GCA_949299215.1 uncultured Ruminococcus sp. | reverse complement strand
AGATATAATGATATATTCGGCAGAGGAAATTTTTTTATAGAGATACAGAATCACGGTATAAAAGAAGAAATGCAGATAATGCCTCTTTTGTACAAACTTTCCGCCGAAACCGGCATACCTCTTGCGGCAACGAATGATGCACATTATATTACAAAACAGGATGAAAAAATACAGAAGGTTTTGGTTGCGATTCAGACAAATACACCGCTTAGCAAACCAAGCCCTCTTAATTTTCCGACAAATGAATTTTATATAAAGTCCTATGATGAAATGAGCAGACTCTTTTCAGGCAGAATGGATATGCTTGAGAATACGGTGAAAATTGCCGAAAGATGCAATGTGTCATTTGAATTTGGAGTTATAAAGCTGCCTAAATATGAGATACCCGGAGTGAGCGATAATATAGCTTATTTCAATAAGCTCGCAACGGACGGCTTTTATTCAAAATATGGATATGAGCCGCCCGAAGAGTATGTTGAACGGCTGAAATATGAGCTTGATGTTGTTATAAAAATGGGCTATGTGGATTATTATCTGATAGTGTGGGATTTTGTAAATTTTGCAAAAACTCATGATATACCCGTAGGTCCCGGACGAGGTTCGGGCGCAGGAAGTATAATTGCATATTGTATAGGTATTACCGGGGTCGACCCTATGAAATATAATTTGCTGTTTGAGAGATTTTTAAATCCTGAGCGTGTTTCGATGCCGGATTTTGATATAGATTTTTGCGGCGAACAGCGTCAAAGGGTAATTGATTATGTAGTTAATAAATATGGCTCAGATAGGGTGGCACAGATAATCACTTTTGGTACAATGGCGGCAAAAGCAGCGGTAAAGGATGTTGGCAGAGTAATGGAACTGCCGTATCAGACTGTTGATAATGTGTCAAAACTTATACCGAGCGAATTGCATACGACGCTTGATTCGGCTCTTGCTTCAAGTGCGGAGCTGAAAAAGCTTTATATGAGCGACAGTAAGGTTCATGAGCTTATAGATGTGGCAAAAAAGATCGAGGGTATGCCGCGTCACGCTTCGACCAATGCGGCAGGTATTGTTATATGTGATAGAAATGTTAACGATTATGTTCCGGTGCAGTCAAATGATGAGTATCTTGTAACACAGTATCCAAAGACGATTCTTGAGATATTGGGATTGCTCAAAATGGACTTTTTGGCACTCAGAACGCTTACGGTCATAGATTATACCGTAAAGGCGGTCAAGAAAACAGATCCCGGTTTTAATATAGATAAGATACCGCTTGATGATAAAAATGTCTTTGATATGCTTTCGGCAGGAGATGCTTACGGCGTTTTCCAGTTTGAAAGTGCTGGAATAAAACAGGTGCTTTCAAGATTGAAACCGACTTGTATTGAAGACCTTATAGCAGTTCTTTCACTTTACAGACCGGGTCCTATGGACAGTATATCAAAATATATAGAGAATAGGCATCATCCCGAAAAAATCAAATATAAGCATCCTTTGCTTGAAGATATTCTTGATGTGACATATGGATGTATCGTTTATCAGGAGCAGGTTATGCAGATATGCCGCAAGCTTGCGGGATATTCATACGGCAGAGCCGATCTTGTAAGACGGGCAATGGCTAAGAAAAAAGCCGATATCATGGAAAAGGAAAGAGATGTGTTTATAAGCGGCGCAGTAAAAAACGGAGTGCCCGAAAGCGTTGCCGAGGATATTTTTAATGAGATGTCCGGATTTGCGTCCTATGCGTTCAATAAATCACATGCGGCGGCGTATGCCCATCTGTCGTATCAGACGGCATATCTGAAATGTTACTATTATAGTGAATACATGTCTGCACTGATGACAAGCGTGATGGATAATCAGAATAAGCTGATGGAGTATATTTCCGAGTGTAAGAAGAATGGCTTGAAAATATTGCGTCCTGATGTAAATTTAAGTATGGCAGGATTTACGGCGGATAAAGGTGGTATACGCTTTGCATTGCTTGCGGTTAAGAATTTGGGAAGCAATGCCAACAAATTTATAAAAGAACGTGAAACGAACGGTCTGTTTACATCACTCAGCGATTTCTGCAAGAGAATGAACGGTAGGGATGTAAATAAAAAAGCAGCAGAAAACCTTATAAAATGCGGTGCGTTTGACAGCTTTAAGCTGAACAGACATCAGATGCTTGAAAATTACGATAAGATATTCGGTGAGCTGCAGGATTCAGTAAGGAATAATATAGAAGGACAGATGAGCTTTTTTGAAGCAGCGTCAGGAGAAGATAAGAGCGCCGATTCGTTAGTGCCGTATGTTCCGGAATTTGACCTGGGTACATTGCTTGAATTTGAAAAAGAAGCTTCCGGAATGTATATAAGCGGACATCCGCTTGAACAGTATATGCTGTTTGCAGCTGCGGACAGAGTTACAAATATTTCGGATATTTATAACGAAGAATTGTATCCGGACGGAAAAATCGTAAAGCTTTTGTGTATATTGCAGGATGTAAAGCAGTATAAGACCAAAAACGGTTCTGCAATGGCATTTGTGTCGGCGGAGGACATGACAGGCGAGTGCGAAATGCTTTTCTTTTCCGATGTGTATGATTTGAATGTGAATATAATAAAACGTGGCGGAATACTTTTTGTTAAGGGAAAAATATCACGTAAGGACGAAGTTCCGAAAATTATTGCGGAAACTGTGCTTAAGCCGACCGATTATATAAAAACCTTTGCAAAACGTACATTGTATGTAAAATGCAGTAGTACGGACAGGGAACAAATACAAAATGTATTGGATATTTGCAAAAATCATAAAGGTGATGGGAAATTACAGTTTTATTTTTCCGATATGAAAAAATATGTCCGTCCAAATAATTTTGAGGGAGTGTATATTGACGAAAAGCTTCTTGAAGAGTTAGGTAAATTTGTAATAATTGATAATATTGCAGTTTCCGAATAATATTTAATTGACAAAATCTGAGTATAAGAGTATAATTAAGATGTAAAACAAAACAGTTAAAGGCATTTACAGAGTAGGTCGATGTGCGTATAGTGCCTGACAGACGGGGAGTTGCTGTCAGGACGAAAAATGTGTGAGAACACATTTGCGGTGCATCTGCTGCATCCCGCTGAAATGCATAACAGGAGCTTTTTGTATTCTCCCGATATGCACTTCACAGTATCATTAAAGGAGGAAAATATGAAAAGCTTTTTTAATTTGTTTTATGATTCGGGCAATGAACTGAAAAAAGCAGGCTGCCTTGCAACGACAGGTCTGCTTATTGCACTTTTTGTGGTGCTTGACTTTGCGTCGTTCAGGGTAGGTAGTTTTTTAAAGATCAATTTTGCATTTGTTCCGCTTTCGGTTATTGGTATGCTTTTTGGACCTGTACCAGGAATGCTGGCTGCACTTGCAGGCGACCTTATAGGCTGTATTATATCCGGTCAGGCTCCTCTTCCGCTTTTGTCGCTGACTGCGGTGCTTGAGGGCTGCCTTTACGGTGTGATGCTATATAAGAAAGATGGTGTAAAGCTTGCAGCAATGAGTGCGGCGGCAAGATGTATCGATTCGCTTGTTATCAATCTTGTGCTTAATACGCTTATACTTATGTCGGTTGGATTTATGTCTAAGACATGGGAGCAGTTTGTATTGAGAACAGGAAAAAATGTTGTGGAGATGTTGGTGTATGCTCCGCTTCTTGCAGCATTTCTTCCGGCTGTTGCTGCGGTTTATAAACGTGTGAGAAGAACACCTGCCGCAAAATAATTGATTTTCGTAGAAATTTGCTATTCCTTTGCTGTTTTTGTGTTACATAAAAATATTCATATAAAATCGCTTGCAATTTTGTATATTTTGTAGTATACTGACTTGTAAGTGATTTTTTATGGAAAGGAATGATATTTTTGATAAATTTCGGATTTATAGGCGCAGGAAATATGGGTGCTGCAATAATGAAAGGTATATTTAATACCAAAAACGAGAGCGTAAAGGTTTTTGCTTTTGATGTGGACAAAGCAAAGGTTGACGCTCTTGCTGAATATGGTGTTACTGCGTGCGATTCTGCTGCTGAAATAGTTGAAAAGTGTAAGTATGTGCTTCTGGCTGTGAAGCCGCAGATGATAGATGCAGTGCTTAAAGATATTGCGGATAAGGTTACGGAGGATACCGTGCTTGTTTCCATTGCGGCAGGTATATCGGAAAAATATATAAAATCCGTTACAAAAGATGATGCAAAGGTAGTGCTTGTAATGCCGAATACACCGCTTTTGCTTGGCGAGGGTGCGTCAGCGCTTTCAAAGTCAGAGCCTACCACGGATGAAGAGTTCGGATTTGTAAAGAGCGTGTTTGACTGCTGCGGAAAGTCTGCGGTTATTTCCGTTGATAAGATGAAAGAGATAATTGCGATAAACGGAAGCAGTCCGGCGTTTATATATCTTTTTGCAAAAGCGTTTGTTGAGTATGCAATATCCGAAGATATAGATGAAAATACCGCAAAGGAACTTTTTGCACAGTCTTTGATAGGCTCGGCAAAAATGATAACCGATTCGGGATATACAATTGACGAGCTTATAAAAATGGTTTCCTCTCCCGGAGGAACAACACTTGCGGGACTTGATGAGCTTTATAGCGGCGATATTGCAGGTACGGTAAAGAAAGCCTGCGCAAGCTGTACAAAACGTGCATATGAGCTTTCTAAGTAAAGTTTGTAGTATAAAGTGAAAATTCATATCATATATCTTAATAAA
>CASFZT010000147.1 GCA_949299215.1 uncultured Ruminococcus sp. | reverse complement strand
ATCCGTCTATGTCGGTTGAAGAGCTTATAAAGAACGCTTTGAAGAAAATTGCTGCATCAATGTAAATGAAAGGAAATGTATATGCTTTCATATCCTGACTATAACCGTTCAATACTGAATATTATTTCGTCCGTGATGAGTTATTACAGGCGGCCATATGAATACCCTACTCTTGCCGAGCTTGACAAAAGGCTAAGTAAATTCTACAAAAATATAGTACTTATAGTTCTGGATGGTATGGGAACAGACATGATGGAGCGAAATCTTCCGTATGGTAATTTCTTGCGTAAAAATTTTGTGCAGAATCTGACATCGGTATTTCCCTCAACGACTGCATCGGCAATGACAAGCTACTATACCGGTGTTTCTCCGAATGAGCACGGCTGGCTCGGCTGGTCGCTTTTCTTTAAAGAATTTTGCCGTATGATAGATGTTTTTACAAATACCGATACATATACAAAACAGTCTATTGCAATATCAAATGCTGCTGAGTTTGTTATGCCATATGAAACTATATATAAAAGTATCTCCGAATCAATTATCGGTGATGTTCAGCCGTTTACGATATCACAATCCAAGGTAAATATTGCTGAAAACGGAAACATACATAAAACTGCCGATAAATTTGAACGTGTATGTGAGCTTATTGAGCTTATATGCAAGACCAATCAGAATACTTTCACATATGTACAATGGTGCAGTCCCGATGACACGGCTCACCGAACCGGCTGTTATTCGGATGAAACCAAGAAAAAGCTTACCGAAATAAGCCAAATGCTTGAAAAAACGTCCGAAAAGCTTACCGATACTATTTTTATTATATCTGCCGATCACGGAATGATAGATATTTCAAATGAATTATTCATTGAAAGAATGCCGGACATTGCCGAATGTCTTGTAATGCCTCCATTAATTGAAAGCAGAGCAATGTCATTCTTTGTCAAATCAGACAGACGCACCGATTTTGAACGTGCATTCAATACAAATATAGGAAATGATTTTCTTCTCTTTTCTCATCGTGAGGTTTTTGAGAAAAAATTGCTTGGTGCAGGAAAAACTCACCCTAAGACAAATGATTTTATAGGTGATTATTTTGCATGTGCAATTTCCGATGTATGCTTAAAATACCGTACGCTTAACACCAAGCCAAAAAGCATGAGCAAAGCAAATCACGGTGGCTTAACGGAACAGGAAATGACTGTACCGCTTATAATTTGTGAGACACCCCAGACAATAACCTATACTCAGAAAAAAATATTTTGAACCGGATGTGAGATTTAATGCTGGAATCAAGCGAAATGAATTTTGAAAGCCGTATGGTATCACCTCAAAAGACCGAAACGGACACAGATGATATAGAAGTTAATCTGCGTCCAAAAACGCTTTCGGAATATATAGGTCAGGATAAAGTAAAGGAAAATCTTTCCGTTTTTATAGAGGCTGCAAAAAAGCGCTGCGAACCTTTGGATCACGTTCTTCTGTATGGACCTCCGGGACTTGGAAAGACTACCCTTTCTGCCATAATTGCTCATGAAATGGGAGTAAATATACGTATAACCTCAGGTCCTGCCATTGAAAAACCGGGTGATTTAGCAGCACTGCTTACAAATCTTTCGGAAAATGATGTTCTTTTTATAGATGAAATACACCGTCTTTCAAGAGCAATTGAAGAGGTACTCTACCCTGCACTTGAAGATTATGCACTGGATATAATTATCGGAAAAGGTCCGTCGGCACGTTCTTTGAGAATTGATCTGCCTAAATTTACTCTTATCGGTGCAACCACAAGAGCAGGACAGCTTACTTCCCCTTTGCGTGATCGCTTCGGTATGATAATGCGTTTGGAAATGTATACCGTTGAACAATTAAGTGATATTATAATGCGTTCGGCTGTTATTCTCGGAATTGCCTGTGACAAAGATGGTGCGATAGAGTTGGCAAAACGTGCAAGAGGTACTCCGAGAATTGCAAATCGTCATTTAAAACGTGTACGTGACTTTGCGGAAGTCCTTGGCAACGGACGTATTACGAAAGATATTGCAAAAATCGCACTTGACCGTTTGGAAATTGATACGCTGGGCCTTGATAATATGGATAAGCGTATGCTGAATATGATTATAAAAGGCTATAACGGTGGTCCTGTCGGTCTGGAAACACTTGCTGCCGCCATAGGTGAGGAAGCCATTACTTTGGAAGATGTATGCGAGCCATACCTTATGCAGCTTGGTTTTATTTCACGTACACCAAGAGGCAGATGTGCTACCGCACTTGCCTATAAGCATATGGGATATGAATATAAAGCAAACAACGGCAATTTGGATGACGATCAGATTAGCTTTAATAATTTATAAATGATTGGAGAGTTTTATTTATGGGAAGATTATTTGGAACTGACGGTGCAAGAGGTGTTGCTGTTACAGAGCTTACTTGTGAGCGTGCAATGCAGATAGGCAGAGCTGCAGCTATGGTTCTTACTCGAACGACTCATCACAAACCGAAAATTCTTATAGGAAAGGATACACGTATTTCATCCGATGTTCTTGAAGCGGCGCTTATTTCGGGTATCTGTTCTGTTGGAGCGGACGCAGTTATGCTTGGGGTCGTACCTACCCCTGCTGTTGCTTATCTTGTAAAAAAGCGTGAAGCAGATGCAGGTGTTATGATCTCTGCATCACACAACAGCATGGAATTTAATGGTATAAAGCTTTTTTCTGGAAAGGGATATAAGCTTTCTGATGAAATTGAAGAAGAAATAGAATCACTTATTCTTGATACTCCCGAAAAAATAACGGAAAATATTACAGGCGGAACCAATATCGGCAAAATCACATACGACAAAAATGCCGAATGGGATTATATAAGATACATCATGAAAACCATTGATCATGACCTTAGTGGTATAAAAGTTGCTATCGACTGTGCTAACGGTTCTGCAAGTGCAACCGCCGAAAAGCTTTTTACAGGTCTTGGTGCATCTGTTGTGCTTGTAAATGACCATCCGGATGGCATCAATATAAATGATAAATGCGGTTCTACGTATCTTGACTGTCTTTCACAGGCGGTTGTTGCAAACAAATGTCACGTAGGTGTTGCTTTTGACGGTGATGCAGACAGATGTCTTGCTGTCGATGAAAACGGTGCCGTTATTGACGGTGATAAGCTTATTGCGATCTTTGCAAAGGATATGCGTGATTCCGGAAAGCTCAAAAAAAATACAGCAGTAGTTACTATTATGACTAATCTTGGATTTTCAAATTTTGCAAAGCTTAACAGTATCAATATTGAAACAACAAAGGTCGGTGACAGATATATTATCGAACAAATGCTTGCAGGCGGCTACAATCTCGGCGGAGAGCAATCCGGACACATTATATTCCACGATCATGCGACTACCGGTGACGGTCAGCTTACAGCCGTTCAGCTTCTTTCCGTAATCAAACGCACAGATGAAAAAGCATCAGAGCTGGCAAAAATAATGGAACGTTATCCGCAGGTCATGATAAATGTAAAGATCACACCTCAATGGAAAGAAAAGTGGAAAAATGACAGTGAAATTGAAAGCATAATTTCGGAAAATCAGAAAATACTCGGTACAACCGGACGTATTCTTGTTCGTGAAAGTGGTACAGAGCCTCTTATACGAGTTATGATAGAGGGAAAAAGATTTGATCTTATAAATCAGATGGCAATAAAAATTTCCGATAAAATAAAGGAACGCTGTCCACAAGCGTAAAGGTATATACCATTACAGAAAGGTCAATAATATGAGAACAGCAACAAATTGGAAGGATTATCAGCTAATCGACTGCTCTTCATCGGAAAAGCTTGAAAAATGGGGCGATATCATTCTTATCCGTCCCGATCCGCAGATAATTTGGAAAACCGAGCACAAATCTTCGTCATGGAACAAAGCTCACGGACATTATCATCGTTCTGACAAAGGCGGCGGTCAATGGAGTTTTCATAAAAAGATCCCGGATAACTGGGTCATTAGCTATAACGATCTTAAATTCAATATTCGTCCCACTGGCTTCAAACACACCGGACTTTTCCCCGAGCAGGCTGTAAACTGGGACTACATGGATAATTTAATACGAAACGCAGGCAGACCTATCAATGTACTTAATCTTTTTGCCTACACCGGAGGTGCTACGCTTGCATGTGCAAATGCAGGAGCATCCGTATGTCATGTTGACGCATCAAAGGGTATGGTTCAATGGGCAAGAGATAATGCTGCTGTTTCGGGATTATCCGACAAGCCGATACGCTGGATAGTAGATGACTGTGAAAAATTTGTTATGCGTGAAATAAAGCGCGGCAGAAAATATGACGCCGTTATAATGGATCCTCCATCATACGGAAGAGGACCTAATCAAGAGGTATGGAAGCTTGAAGGCTGCATTTATGACCTTGTAAAGTTATGTACCGGAGTTTTAAGCGATAATCCCCTTTTCTTCCTGCTGAACAGCTATACAACCGGATTGTCACCGTCCGTAATGGCATATATCATAGGTGAAACGGTCTGTGAAAAATACAGTGGTAATGTCAGTGCGGATGAAATCGGACTTCCTGTAAAGGAAAGCAGCTTTATACTACCGTGCGGTTCCACAGCAATATGGACAAAATAAATTATAACTTAGGCAAGATGTCCCCCGCCTCTAAGGCGGCGGGTTCCATATTCAGTTTCAGTTGGGTTCAATCCCCAACTAAAACTTCATCGCAGCTTCGCTGCGGCTTGCCACGTTGAATGACGGGGCAAGCCCCTT
>CASFZT010000146.1 GCA_949299215.1 uncultured Ruminococcus sp. | reverse complement strand
GTCGGCGGGGAATAAAAAGTTGCCCTTGTTTCGGCTCGTAAGGGCAAAAACAAGGGCAAACAGATAAGGTTTGAATGAAAAACAGGCGTGAAGCCTTGAAAAATCAATGGTTTTTGAGGATTAGATAGTTAAATCCTAATTTTCTAAAAAAATCTTGAGTTTTGCTAATATTCTGTTCTTGCGCTTATGAATTGCCACCTGCGAGACACCGCATTCTTTTGCGTACTCGCGCTCGGTCAACCCTTTGAAAAACAATGCTTGGATCAATTCTTGCTCTATCTCTGACAGCATGGGGATTACCAAGCGGAGCTTGTCCAGCGTAAGCAGATGCGTGACTGTTTCGGCTACATCTTCGGTTTCGGCCTGTATGTAGTCAGTACCGTTGTCATCTTCATTGTCAAAGGCATCAATGGATAGAAGACCGTATTTCGCATTGAGCTTTTTGAGGTACGCCTCTCTTTCTTTTGCTCGATAGAAATCTTTATAATGCTCTTTACTGACTTCCATGAGGAAACCCTGCACGGGTATAAAATATCTATCTTCATAGGTGGGATCGTTTGCTTTACGGCTTTCGAATTCCTCATAAGTCAATTCAACGTATTCGCCGTTCTCTAATATAAAAACCTTTCTCGGTGCGTATTTTTTCACCGTAATTACCTCCAATCAATCGTTTTTGAAAAATGTTCAAAACGATTGATCGGGAGGATCGCGGCAGCCGGAGCTGCAGGTTCTCTTAAACATAAACATCCTTTCCGCTTTTAGGCAGAAAGGATGCAATAGAAAAAGGGCATAACAATACAGCCTAAAAGCTGTTTGTCATGCCCTAACTCGAAAGTCCTCGTTCTCACCGTTTAAGGTGGATGCAGGCTCTTTTCCGGCTTGCTATACTGGATTGATCCAGCGTGTCCGGCGGTTGAACTATGTACGAAACATAATTATTGACTTATTCTTTTGGTAGGTGGATCATAAATTTATGACCGCATTTGGGACACTTCAGTATGATCTTACTGCTTGTCTTTCCGACGTGATCGGGTTTCAATGCGATCACCGTTGCTCGCTCTCCGGCTGGTTTGTCGCAGAGCCGACCTTTCTTGCATGAGGGACATCTTACAAAATCGCTCTTGATGTCGCTCGACTCATATATCTGCTCGATAATAAGCATTCCGATCACTTCCTTTGTTTTGAATTTGAGGATAATCGTTCGACCTTTCCCGATAAAACTGACCTTGTTTTTCACAGATCCACCTCACATTTATTCCTCTTTACGATAAAAAGTCAGTAGTATCAGTATAATTCGATTCTATCCTCGCTTTTATTATACAAATAATGCACCGTGAAATTTGTTAGTTTATGTCCTCGAAAATGACATTTTTTTCGACTTTCCCTTGATATAATCAAGCGGGTGCTTTTGCGTTCAGTAAAAACTGAACACTACGGGTAAAAAAAGCCGTTTTATCGGCTTTATATCAGATGGTGATTGCGCAGTCGGATTTCCATTGCCTGTCTTGATACACCGAATTGCGTTGCCAATTGCAAAACACGATCATCACCTGAGGAGCGATAAAACGCCTTTTTTACTTGGCACATAGGAAGCAGTAATGCACTACCGAGCATATCTGCCTGCCGTTCTATATGTTTGTCCGCGTCGGAGCTTTTCGAGATACTCTTTGCCATAGCTGCGGTATCTCCGGTTCCTGAATAGAGTTCCTGGTGGATCAGCCAATGAGCAAGCTCATGAGCTGCGGTGAAACGAAGTCGTCCTTGTGTTCTGCACCGGAGCAGACTGGCATCCAAGATAATAGTGCCTCGCTCTACAAAGATCAGCTCATACCGCTTTTCGTCCATATTGTAGATGGGGACGTAGTCATCATCGAATACGGTTTCTCCGAGGATTCTGCCATTCTTGCGGATATATTGAAACTCCAACGACAAACCCATACTTTCGATGATATCCTCAATGGGAACAGATTTTGCTTCATAGCCAAGTATGAGGCTGGCATCGTAGTTCTTCAGCGTGTTCCTGGCTATGGCTTCAATCAGCTCCGGTCTGATATATTTAACTTCGGCCATTATTTGCCCTCCTGAATCTTCCTCCTGCGTTCCTCTAAATGGGCAATGAACTCTTGCCATTCCTCATCGGTGGCATCCACATCCTTTGCCGTTCGCAGTGCAACTCGGACTATGTCCTTGTCCATTATGTATTCCGGCAGATCTTGCGATACGGTCACGTTGCTCTTGGCTTTGGCAGCAAGGTCATAAAGCATTGCGGTGTCGGTATCGTTCAGAAGGAGTAATCTTGCCATAGTAGAAACGACTTCGTCTTTCGGGGCGGGCATACGGTCGTTTTCAAGGTTCGAGAGGTAAACCGGCGATATTCCAATCTGATCTGCAAATTTTCTCAGAGAGATATCTCTCTGCTGTCTTTTTTCTTTAATGAATGTTCCAAAAGTATGACTGATCTTCATGGAGACACTCCTTTCCTTTAGCCGTTCAGTTTTAACTGAACATCGTATGCATATTATAATCGAACATCTGTTTTATTGCAATAGGTTTTCGGAAGATTGAAAAAAGGTGGGCGTATTTGCACCCACCTTTTTGCGTTATCTGTTTTTGAGAGCTTCGTTGAGCCGTCGCTCGTATTCATCTCGAATTGCCTTCGGCTCTATGATCTTCATCTTGCCGCCGTATGTAAACACCCACGAGTAGAAGGTGGCGCTTGCGGAGATCTCAGCCACAACAGAGAAGGAATTATCGTCATGGGGATGTGTTTCCACGTCCTCACCAAAACGATCTATAATCGCTTTCATAAGGCTGTTATCGCATAGGAGCTTCACCTTGCACGGTTTGCCTTCGTACATCATAAAGACTCGTTCGCAGTAGTCGCTGATGTCATAATCTTCCGGACGTGGATGATAGGCTACCACAGACAGCTTCGGCTGATGCATCCGATCCACACGGAACTTGACGATCTTGCTGTGTTTCTGCGACCATCCGAATATGTAATAGCAGTCGTTGTTCCATACCAGGTCGTATGGAGAGAAGCGATACAGATAGCCGTTGTGCTTTAGTTCTTTCTTCTTTTTTGCCGTATATTCGGTGTATTGAAATTCTACGGCAGATTCCGATTGTATCGCGGTCTGGAGCAGATCCACTGTATAATTGACTGTTTCATTTGTGGTCTTGGCTTTGCCTTCCACGTAGAGGCGCCGCTTGAGCTGCTCCGCCTGATGCGGACTTGCCAAGGACGATATTTTTTCAATGAGAGCCACGCTCTTGCTTTCCGAGATGAATTTCGCCGCCTGGATCGCATCTACGATCATCTTCAGCTCGGCAAGCTCCAACGCACGGCTTCCGATAAAGTATTGGTTCTGTCGGCTTTTGTTGCAGACGATGTCAAAGCCGCTGTCCTGGAGATCTGCGAGATCCGAGGCAACCGTCTTTCGGTTGGTATGGATTCCGCATTCTTCGAGATGTGCCAGTATATCCGTTATGATAGCAGGATGCTCCTCGTCGGTGTGATCCCACAGATATTTTAGTATGTGTAGCGGTCTGTTTTTGTCTGCCATACAATTGATGCCTCCAAGTATGATCCTTGTACTTTTTATTATATCACTTTTTGGCTTTTTTCGCAATGCTTGCGGTTGGATTCTCCGTGTAGTTGCTCATATATGTATTTCGGAATCTCTCTGTTTTCCCGATATTTTTCTTATGAACGCAACGGCGATGGCCATCTTCGCCACCGCCGATAGTTTTTAAGTCATGACGGGCAAAAACGTCACGTTCAGCTCGCTTGCGCTTTTCTTTGATACGATGATTTCCACCGGATTATTCGCTGCCCATTCGGGATCGGCATCCGCTTTTATCTTCCATCGTTCATAATGTGCAGTTGCGCCGTCAAAGAGCAGTTCCTCGGCTTCTTTACGCGCCTGTGCTGCTTCCTCAATATTGTCATATACGCCGAGGTAGTATGCTTTTTTCTGAAACACGATCTTTGCCACATACTTGCCCTTAATAAGGTATACGCCACGATAGCCAGTGGTATTGTCATTGGGGATTTTTTTGCTGCGAATCATATCAAGCGATGTACCGTTTACGTGGGTTAAGTAATTAGATAGGCTTTGTTCATGATCACGTCGCTGACAACCGCAGCTCTGCATCCCGCTATACATCAGCCAGTTATATGGGATGTCCACTTCGTTTCCGCACTCACACTTACAATGCCAAACGACACCACCTTTGCGATCACGGTCTTTAAGAGGATATTTTGCTGTTAACCGTCCGAACTGTCGGTCGGTAATATCTACAGAGTAATACTGAGGGTCTGCCTTGCAGCCACAATGCGTTTTCCGTCCTGTTGCCAGCAGCGAGGCGAGAACGTCTATCTCATTACCGCGGGAGCATCTGCAGTGCCACCATACACCGCCACGAGCATCCTTTGGATGATCCTTGGCTATATTCAGCACTTCAAGCTCACCGAAGGTCTTGCCGTGCAGATCGTATGCATTGGCTTTGGCACTGTTTATCCGTGTCAAGCATCCGCAACTCTTGGTTCCACCGTGAAGCAAACTGCGCTCCAATATGTATTTCTCTGTACCACAATCACAGAGACACAACCACTTGCGTTCCTGACGGTTGCGGGTATCCGATAAGTGATGGAAATTCTCTCATTTTTATCCGTCCTTTGTAAAAAACCATTCCGACTCATACGGCGACGGAATGGCTTTTTCGATCACCGATTGACGGTATCGTCTATTTCTTATTGCTTTCTTTACGGCTGAGTTCTACGGCACGGAGAATTTTGGCATGGGATAGAGTTTCCCGTTCCGTTGCCTCACGTTGTTTCTTGGCACACTCAGCACAGACCTGGCCAAGCCCGACCTCATAATTTTCACGCCAATCTATCGGCATGGAAACGGGAATGCAGGTCACTTGACCGCACAAGATACACCTTTCGTATTCTTCTTTTATGGGAGCTTCGCTCACGCTGCCGACCTCCTTTTTAGAAGGCTGACAGGGTGTACCCCCCCCGAAAAATTAGGATATTCTGGTAAATATACCGTTTTGCTTATCTTTTTTAGCCATATATGTTCGCTACTTTCTGATTTTGCTGTTTTGTGAATGACAGCCCACCCAACAGGGGATGGGCTGTCTTAACGTTAAATTCTGCTGCGTTTTCTATCGTAAACCGTAAGGGCTACAAATGCAGATCCACTGACGATCATCAAAATGAACCACAGCGTGAGGTTGGAGTTATCTCCGGTTGGAGGTGCTACAGGTGTGTCTGCATCGTAGGTGTTCTCAAACGTTGCATTCAAAGCATCCACGTTCTTGCCATCCATTGTGAGAGCTGCTACCAATTCATTGTTTTCGTTCAAAGATACTGTGACTGTAATCTCATGAACATCCGTATCGTAGGTCATTCCCGCAAAGCCCTGGTTGGTTTCGGAGAGCTTATATGTATAGGTCTTGCCGATGTCTGCTTTCGTATAGGTCAGCGAGAAGGCTGCCTTACCGTTATTGTCAGAGGTTGCGCCCAAGCCTTCTGAGGTAGCAACGTTTTTCAGAACGAATTGGAAGCCGCCTTTTCCGTGAGTAGCTTCGCCGACGTTATTGATGATCTTATCAATGCCGATCTGCACGGTGATGGGATCGGGATCGGGGACAACTGGAGGAACAAAGGTATTGTTGAACGTCACGGTAACTGCGTAGCCATCGTTTGTTTTGGTCACGGCTGCATTCTCGGTGCCTGCGACGGTGTTGATCTCCAGCTTGCCGTCCATGTCCACGTCGGTCACCTTAACGGTAAAGTGGTTGACGGTCTTGTCGTAGTCCACATTTGCCA
Source organism: uncultured Ruminococcus sp. (assembly GCA_949299215.1). GTDB lineage: Bacteria > Bacillota > Clostridia > Oscillospirales > Ruminococcaceae > UMGS363. Next base: position 155 of record CASFZT010000146.1, on the reverse strand, counting down.
GTGTTCCCACAATCTCGCTCATGCGGAAGGTGTATGTACCGACCTTATCAAAGGTCAGAGCCTGGAATACATCGCTGAAATCAAACTTGCTGAAATCGGCGTTTTCTGCATTATAAGTTACGGTCTGCTCGCCGAGCTTGGTCCAGTTCTCTCCG
>CASFZT010000145.1 GCA_949299215.1 uncultured Ruminococcus sp. | reverse complement strand
TTTGTCAGGTTGCAGGAGACTGCCAACCGAGCAATTTGTTCCATATACTCCTCTATCTTTTTCAAATTCGCTTCGCGCAGCAGCTCAACATTCTTTGCCGCCACAAAACAGCCTTTGGCGGCTACGGTATATATAAATCCCTCTTTTTCAAGCTCATCATACGCCCGCTTTGTTGTTATCACGCTGATCCTTAAATCCTTTGCCAGATTACGAATAGAAGGCAGCGGATCGTCTTCTTTAAGAGTTCCGTTTATTATCTGCTCTTTGATTTGCGTGTATATTTGATCATAGATAGGCGCGCCGCTTTTATTATCTATGAATACATTCACCAAATCGCCTCCTTTGTTTTACTGTATGTGTACAGTATATACAGTTAAAACAGTTTTGTCAATACGTTTTTTCAAAAAAACTCAAATTTATTTGCAATAGGCTGTTATTCGGTGATGTGCAGGCAAGCTATGCGGCGATTTTTTGATTGTTCCGCGAAGCTCCTGTCAAACTCCAAAACCGCAAAAACAAACCGATATGATCGAAAAAAACCGGAATACTGTATGCTCCGGTTTGCTTTATTTTGCGCGCTTACTCTCTAACGATAACTTTTTACCTCCGACCCATACGACTTAATAATTCATTGGTTATGCTTTCGGAATTTTCAGCTACCATAGGCGCAGAGATTTCTTCCCTTCCGTCTTTCCCAATCAAAGTGGCGATACTGCCAACCGTAACATCAGGACAGTCTGTAACATCAACTGCAAGTAAATCCATACATATTTTTCCGACAACAGGCGCTCTGTGTCCACCCATAAGCACATAACTCTTTCCGCAAGATAAAATCCTCGGATAACCGTCAGCATAACCGATAGACAGTATCGCAATCCGACTGTCCCGCTCAGCGACAAATGACCTGCTGTAACCAACGCAATCGCCCTTTTTGATTTGTCTGAGCAGGATTACTCTTGATTTCAATGAAAGCACGGGTCTTAAATCGAGCTGTAATTTGGTTTTGTCATTCGGGGAGCTTAAAACACCGTATAGCGCTACGCCGGCTCTTATATAATCACAATTAAGCTCCGGATAATTCAGAAAACCATAACTGCTTTGAATGTGTATTTTGGGAATTGCTATCCCTTTTTCCTTTAAAGTCTTTAACAGCTTATAAAAACTCTCAATTTGTATATCGGTAAAGCAAACATCTTTTTCGTCGGTACTGTCCGCCGCGCATAAATGTGTAAACATTCCGCACACTTTAATATTCTTCAGCGAAAAAACAGCCGCTATGCTCTCCGCGTTCTCTTTATCAAAGCCAAGCCTGTGCATACCCGTATCAATTTTAATATGAGCCTTAACCTTATAACCTTGATTATTCAGGAGGATAGAATAGTCATAATCAATCAATGTCTGCATAAGGTCATATTTATATAGTTCTTTTGCCCTTTCAGGCGCGGTATATCCCAAAATAAGTATTTCACCCGTAATACCGTAATTACGCAGTCTGATACCTTCATCAATAGTAGCAACAGCAAATGCTTTAACGCCTATCTTGTTTATGTGCGTAGCAATCTCATATGCTCCGTGTCCATACGCTTCCGCCTTTACAACAGCCATCAATTCGCAATTGTTCGGCATTGCTTTTTTTAGAACACCTACATTGTGTTTTAAATTGCTTAAATCAATTTCCAAATACGCACGCTCGGCGGCAATCATATGCTTTGCCTGTTCGGGTTTCAACCTGCGCCGTAATACCGTTATAATGATTCCGAATACTACCGATGTAAAACAAACTGAAATATAATGAATAAGACTGTTTTCAATGAACAGATTTTCCAAATGAAGTAATTTGGCAAATAAGCGTACTGCTACTATCATAAACGGATGAATGATATATACGATTAAGGATACTCTCCGTAATTCCTTGTGACTTTTTCCCTTGATATGCAGCAAAATATTAAATAGGAAATAGACACTCGGAAGCAAGAATACATACATACTGTCGTGTCGCTGAAGATTTAAGTGATGTAAAACAAGCGCTTCTCCAAACATAAGCGCAAAGCAAAGTATGAATCCTGTGACGCTTTTCTTTAACGCAGGTCTGTTCTGATTGTCAGAAATGTACCCGCCGAACACAAAAAATATCGGCGCGAAAAATATCCCGTTTCGTGTGTAATCCGACACTTGAAAAATCAGATTGTAAAAACCGTTTATGCAGGAAACACTTTCCGAAATTCCATAATAACTGTCACCAAACAAACCTATGATGTAGAGTGCGAAGGTTATCAAAAAGGCTATGCGGCAGCCGGCTTTCTTTACCAAGTACCAAGCGATTACAGCTCCCATAATTGACGCGGGAAGATACCACAAGTGATATAAAGTGCCGTCGAACACAATGTCTTTTATAATATTGGGCAATAGATTGTCTGTTTTAAAATAGTCATTATAAATATTGATAGGTATGTATATCAATATTGCCACTCCATAGATTACGGCAGTCTTTTTTATAAAAGCGCATAATCTTTCGGCATTATATGTATATCTTGAAATCAGAAAAAAACCTGAAGCCATAAAAAAGAAAGGGACAGCTACACGGGCAATAATGCGTGTAAACATAAAATCGCCTATATCACTAAAAGAAGCCAGCGGTGAAGTGTGAATAGCAACAATTAACATAGCGGCAATCAATCTGAAATAATCAATCCCTGCATAGTTCTTTTTTTCAGTCATCATTTTTCCTCCAAACAGTTACGATGAAACCGTCTATGTTATTGCCGGAAATTTGATATACACAATTATCAGGCATAGAAATAAAAGTAATTTCTCCATCAGCAGGAACATAATATATTTCTACTCTTGCGTCCGAACTTTGCCTGTAAATAAATCTGCAATCATCACGATAGGCTTTTATAAATTCTGTGTATTCTTCAAGCGAAAGCCCTCTTTCTGTCATAATCCTTGAATGGGGGTATCCTACATATCGAAAATGCCACGGCTCGTGCGATATCCCCGTTATTTCTTCTTTGCCCTTTTCGTAGCGTTCAATAAAACCATAGTCTGGAGCTGTTTTCCTGAATTCGTTGCAGATACCGTCATAGGGAAAATCGGGACGAATGAAATCTATCTCTTTTTTATTTAATCCTAAATCAATGGCAAGTCCCGTTTGGTGTTCACTATGGTTCGGCAAAGCAACATATTTCTTCGTAAAATCCTCTCCGTTTTCTTTGAGAGAAGTGAAATATATGTCTGTTTGTTCTCTTAATGAGCGATAACCGCTTACGGGAATAATGGATTTTTCCGCTGATATTTTTTCAATGATAAGCTGCAATACATTCGCCGCATCACGCTTCATAAGAATATCGGGAAAGCGTACATCAGCAGGAGTTAAATTTGATGCATCGCATGTTTTAAGCGGATAGCGTGCATTAACAAGCAGTAAATTTCCGCAATATATCTTTTGTTTTTGTAATTCAATCGTTTTCATCATTCCGTATAAAGACCTATCAGCTTGTTCAACAAATCGGCGAATGACAGACCGATACCTTTCATCATATTGGGATAACGGCTGTGAGAGGTAAATCCGGGGATTGTATTTACTTCATTAAACACAATTTTTCCAGATGGAGTATAGAACATATCCACTCTGGCGAAACCTGAACAGCCCAATGTTTTATATATGGTTACAGCCGTTTTCTGTATTTCTTTTTCAGTTTCGGCATCAATTCTTGCGGGCATATATATTTTTGAAGATTTCAGCGTATATTTTTCCGCATAATCAAAAAATCCGCTTGACAACTCAATTTCATCAACTCTGCCGACAATCAGTTCATCTATACCGAGTATTGCACAGCCGACCTCAAATCCGTCAATGTTTTCTTCAACAATAACTTCTGTATCGTGTTCAAAAGCTAACTGAATGGCTGCTTCAAGCTCTTGATTTTCGGTTATCTTTGTTATCCCGAAAGACGAGCCTGATCTGACAGGCTTTACAAATAAAGGAAAACTCAGCTCTGTTTTAATTCTTTTTATAGCTGCTTCTTTGTCTGAGAATTTGAAAGTTACCGATTTGGGCACAGAAATACCCGCAAGGCTGACAAGCTTGTGCGCTTTATCTTTATCCATACAAAGGGCAGACGAGAGTGTATTACATCCGATAATGGGAATGCCCGCCAACTCAAACAATCCCTGTAAAGTGCCGTCTTCACCGTTCTTTCCGTGCAGCACGGGAAATACCAAATCAATTTTAATAATTCGGTATTTGTCTGCCGTAAGTTCTAAAAAGCCTTTTACGGAACGGTTTTGTGATACCGCGACAGAATACAGATTTTCGCTGTCATCGGTCCAAGTATTATTCGCTATTTTTTCTGTTTTTCCCGTGTAGTGATACCATTCTCCGTTTCTTGTAATTCCGATTGGAACTATCTCAAATTTATCTCTGTCTATATTTTCAAAAACAGAAGATGCCGATTGTAAAGACACATCATATTCCGTAGAATTACCTCCAAAAATGACCGCTATTTTTTTCTTGTCCATTTTTATACACCTCTTTTTTCGATTTCCACATTATCCGAAAGCATAACATCTAATATAGCTAAATCCATTTTTTGTTTTTTAATACATTCAAGAGCATTTATACAGTTATAAAACTTATGTACTTTATAACCGTCATTTTTCAAATACACCTCAATTAAATCCGCAATTTCTTTTTCATCATCAACAATATAAAATGTTCTCATTCATATCAACATTCGCACTCCTCTTTAGCCTCGTCCGGTAAGGCTTCCATAATGTCTCC
>CASFZT010000144.1 GCA_949299215.1 uncultured Ruminococcus sp. | reverse complement strand
AACATCGCCGGCAAGCGGTCCCCTGCCTGCTTCGTCAACTCCACAGAATACATAACATTCCTTGCGCAGCTCACGGTCATACTCAAATAATGTCATTATAAACTCTCCATTCGTTGATCGGGCAGTTCCAGCGTGATTCTGCCTAATTTTCCGCTGCGGAACTCGTCAAGAACGGTAATTGCCGCTCGCTCGGTATTTATCTCTCCGCCGGAAATCAGCATTCCCCTGCTTTTTCCTACTTTCATCAGTATATCATACCCGTTTTCAGATTCCTCAGTTGTGATCTTATATCTGCTTTCTAATGTATCTTTATACATATCATTAAGGACATAAAGCAGCCTTGATGCAAGCGCCTCAACATCAACCACGTCAGCCTTTACCGCACCGGTAAAAGCAAGCCGTTCTCCGACAAGCTTATCCTCAAACTTAGGCCAAAGCACGCCCGGCATATCCAATAGTTCGACATCATCGGCAATTTTCACCCACTGTTTATTGAGCGTAACTCCCGGCCTGTCCTCTACCTTAGCCTTTTTTTGCTTTGCAAGTCTATTTATAAATGATGATTTTCCCACATTTGGAACACCTACAACCATAACACGGACAATGCGCCCTGTCATACCTTTTGCCTCATACCTCTCAAGCATATCCTTAAGAACGGTTTTAATGGCAGGAACAAATTTATTTACTCCTCTTCCACTACGGCAATCGGTTGCAATTGCAGTTATCCCCTGTTTATTATACCAGGATATCCATTTCTGAACGGAAGTTTCGTCTGCGGTATCACACTTATTAAGTATAACGACTCTCGGTTTGCCGTTAATAAGATTTTGCAGATCGGGATTTTTGCTTGAAAACGGAATACGAGCATCAATAATTTCTGCAACAGCATCAACAAGCGGCAGTAAGGCTTTTATCATGCGCTTAGTTTTTGCCATATGACCAGGAAACCATTGAATAGATGGTATCTCTTCCATTTAAACCTCCGTATTATAAATGTTCTTCTATTATTTTGGAACGCCTATACTTGTAAACGGAAATACTCTCAGAACTACTTTTCCAAGAATATTCTCCTCAGGAACAAAACCGACCTCGGCACTGCGGCTGTCCTTAGAATTCATACGGTTATCTCCCATTACGAACACACAATTTTCCGGAACTGTTACGGGATAATCATGCGCACCTTCGTCAAGCATTGTAAGATTATTTATATAATCCTCCTGCAAGACCACACCATCAACCTTAACCTCACCCGTTTCAAAATTAATATCAACAGTTTGGTTTTCGGTAGCAATAACACGCTTTACGATTATTTTATCCAAGGCAGGATCATTGCAGTCAACTATTACAATATCACCGTTTTTAGGTGTATAAAAGAGGTATGAAACAATAAGTCTGTCTTTATCCTGAAGTGTAGGAAGCATAGACTCGCCGCTCACGGCAGCTATACGCAAAAGAAAAGTAAAAATAAGAATAACTGCAAAAAATGCCGTAATAATGGTTTCAAGCCAATCTATAGCTTCTTCGGCAGTACTACCCTTTTTCTTGCTTTCTTCATCAAGAACCTCATAATTAAGTTCATATTTTGCCATAACCGCACATCCTCTCAACACAGGTCAATAAACCTTGAAATATAAATTAAAAGCAGCACCGCACAATGCACAGCAGACCGCATTTGCCGCACACAGGAGAGCCGAACCCATATACATGGGAAATCATTGTGCGGCACTGCCTTAACACCTTAACTACATAGCAAAAAAGGGACAATACGTCCCTCTTTTGTTAATGCCATAAAATTAAACAATCTGCTCCTTAACCTTAGCAGCCTTACCAACTCTTCCACGGATGTAGTAAAGCTTGCTGCGGCGTACCTTACCGCCTCTTACAACCTCTACCTTGTCAACAACAGGAGAGTGAACGGGGAATACTCTTTCAATACCACAGCCGTGAGCAACACGTCTTACAGTAAATGTTTCGTTGATTCCACCATGCTTCTTTGCGATAACAGTACCCTCAAAAATCTGAATTCTGTACTTTTCGCCTTCCTTGATCTTTACATGTACCTTTACGGTATCACCGATATTTACAACAGGAGCTTCCTTCTTGAGGCTGCTGTCGCTGATAAGCTTGAGTGCGTCCATTATTAATTTCCTCCTAAATTTTAAGACATTCTTACCTTACGCAAGCTGCCGTTCTTAACATGACGGCTAAGGCAGCGGACTGTCCTTTTAATGTCAGCCTTTCGGCGGCATTAATCTCGTATGGGCACAACTACCCTTACGGATTTTCAAATGCTATTTTATTTTATCACATTGTAATAAAAATTACAAGGGGTTTTTGTCATTTTTTTTGATTATGTTGATTATGCGAATTCTTCGCAGTTTTTTGTTAAGATTTTTGTGCGCTTTGCACTGATTTTATTAAAGTCAATACCACTATACTTTATAAATGAATCGCTGAACACATTTGAATTAATATTCAGCTCCATTCCCGCAGGTAAAACCACATTTACATTGAATGATTTTTCCGATGCTTTTTCGTCCGATATCTTAACATACGGTTTTATATCAATAAGCACCGCTCCTTTTGCTTTAGAATGTTTTTCTGCTTCTATTGTATCACAGCTTATAAAATTCCGAAACTTTTCCGAAACTTCTTTTGGTGACAACTCTTGCGAATAAAATTCTAACGAATATTCAGCAAAGGCGATCTCTTTATTTTTATACACAGGAGCCGCCATAGATATAAAATGAATACCCTCGGGCAAGACTTTATTCAACACCTCAAGCATTTCTTCATATGGCATTTCCTCAACAATTTCAAAATCCATAAATTCGGTAATGCTTTCCACGCCCAAAGACAATGCCAAGGGAAAATTAAGATAAATTCTCGGATTATACCCTTGAGAATACCACACAGGCAGCTTTGAACGTTTCATAGCTCTCTGCATGGTTCTGAACAAATCAAGATGTGATATAAATACAGCCCGTCCGTTCTTTTCAAACTTTCCGCGCACAGGATATTTATCCAAAACAAGCACCTCCGATAGCTTTGCTTACTCCGCAGCCTGCACATTTCTCACGGCAATTCGGAGTTGTGGCCGCTCCGTGAGCCATGCGATTTTCTCTGACAAGAAAATCCTTGGTGACATAATAATCAAGAAAATCCCACGGGAAAAGCTCGTCAAATTCTCTTTTTCGGCAGGCATAAAAATTTGGATCAAGTCCATATTTATTCATAGCCTCCATCCAGACATCATACTTGTAATGCTCGTCCCAGCTGTCAAATTTACATCCGTTTTTCCACGCTTCATATATTACATTGCAAAGACGACGGTCACCTCTTGCCAGGACAGCCTCCATAACGGATGTACGATACTTGCTCCAACTGACATTTACACGTTTTTTTGAACTTAACGCTGATAAAAGCACATTCTGTTTATGCTTTATCTCTTCCTCGGACGCCTGCGGTTCAAATTCAAACGGCGTAAATGGTTTTGGAACAAATGTAGCACAACTTATTGATATCTGAATATTCTTACCCTTTTGACGTTTGGGATTTTCATAATACAAGCTGCATATCTTATCGGCAAGTTCCGCAATTCCTTTTATATCTTCATCCGTTTCCGTCGGCAGACCAAGCATAAAGTACAGCTTTACCGCAGAATATCCGCCCTCAAACGCCAATTTGCAGGCACGAAAAATTTCTTCCTCCGTAATATTCTTATTTATAACATCACGAAGCCTTTGCGTACCTGCTTCTGGAGCAAAAGTAAGACCGCTTTTTCTTACCTTTTGTATCTGCTCCATAAGTTCCTTGCTGAAACGGTCAATTCTCATAGACGGAAGTGAAAGATTTATCTTCTCCGTAGCTGTATAGTCCGCAAGCTTTACAAGTGTATTTTCTATATCAGACAAATCACTAGTGCTTAATGAAGAAAGCGATACTTCCTCATATCCCGTGCTTTCACACAAATTTTTTGTTTCCTTGCATATAGTATCGGTCGTTTTTTCTCTGAACGGACGATATATATATCCTGCCTGACAAAACCGGCAGCCTCTTATACAGCCTCTTAATACTTCTACGATCGCACGGTCATGTACTATTTCAGAATAAGGTACAACAAAGTTCTCAGGATAAAAAACTCCATCAAAATCTTTGATAATACGTTTCTTTACAACAAGCTTGGCGTTTTCATTGTTAGGTGTAAAGCTTACAAGCTTTCCGTTTTCATTATACTCATCATCATAAAATTTTGGAACATAAATACCCTCAATATGTGCTGCTGCTTCAAGAAACTGCTTTTTTGAAGCTCCTTTTTTTTTCATATCAACATACAGATCAAGAAGTTCAAGGTTTACATCTTCACCCTCGCCTATGATAAATATGTCTATAAAATCAGCTAACGGTTCAGGATTGCAGACGCACGGACCACCCGCAACAACTATCGGCAATGAATCCGCACGATCACAAGACTTTATGGGAACGCCTGCCAGATCAAGCATGTTCAAAATATTTGTATAGCACATCTCAAACTGGATCGTAAAACCTATAAAGTCAAACTCCTTGATCGGTTCAAGACTTTCCAATCCGTAAAGCGGTATATCATTTTCTCTCATCAACTGCTCAAAATCTACATCGGGAGCAAAAACTCGTTCACACCAAAAATTTTCTCTTGCATTTTTAAGAGAATACAAAATTTTCATACCAAGATGTGACATACCTATCTCATATGTATCCGGAAAGCAAAATGCGAAACGCACGTTCACTTTATTTTTATCTTTAACAACGCTATTAAGCTCTCC